>CAYTBD010000070.1:0-9515 GCA_964435755.1 uncultured Rhodobacterales bacterium | reverse complement strand
GGTGATCGAATTCCGCGACTGAAGCCGGGCATTCTGCGGCAGGCCGGCGCACCTCCTGGCGGGCTGCCGGCCGCCCCGCCGCGGCTGCCCCCGAACCGGGGCAACCGACCGGAGGCACTCCGACCGGGCCGTGGCGCCGGGTCATCGCCCTCCTCTCGGCGTGCCGAGCCTTTCGAACGGTTCCGCACCCTCGGGACCGGGCGCGACGGGTGGGCGGCGCTGCAGAAGCCGGTCACGCATGTCGCGAAGCGTGAGCAGCTCCGCCAGATCCCCGTCCGGGCCGCCGGGCCGGCTATCCTGCGCGGCCTGTGCGAGGCGGGCGAGATCCTCGAGCGTCTGGCGGATGAGATCGAGATCCTGAAGGGCGACGACGGCCTCGGCGTCGAGGCCGGCGCGTCCGGCCATGGCCCCCACCCGGCTCTCGAGCGTGGCGACCCGCGCGGGAAGGACGGCGAGTTCGCATGCGAGGAAGGCGACGGCGATGTGCGCCGCGGGTTCTCGGGTCTCCGGCATCACAGGCGACCGAAGACGGCCTCGATGGCGCCCTTGATGTCGTCGGGGGTGAACGGCTTCTTCAGATAGTTGTTCATGCCCAGACCGCGGCCCTGGTCGATGACGCTGGGGTCGGCGCGCCCGGTGATCAGAAGGAAGCCGGTCTTCTGCGTCGCCGGATTGGCCCGGATCGCCTGGAGCAGCCTCAGGCCGTCCATGTCCGGCATGTTGTAGTCGGAGATCACGAGATGCACCGGGCGCGCCGCCATGCTGGTGAGCGCGGTGGGGCCGTCGCTCGCCGTGGAGACGTTGGCGATGCCGAGCGCGTCGAGCGCTTGCGTGATGAGGCCGCGGCTGGTTGCCATGTCATCCACGACGAGGACGCGAAGCTGGTCTCGGAGTGCCATCAGCTGGTTCCTTTGTTCGGGAGCCGCGGCTCCGCGTCCGCCGCGCGCCGCCAGGCCGTGACGCCGGCCGAGACGAATTCCTGCGCGGACTCGGGGTCGAGACGTTCGGAATGTCCGACGAACAGCACGCCGCCCGGCTCGAGCAGCCTGTGGAACCGCGGCCAGAGCGCGGCCTGCGTCGCGGCGTCGAAATAGATGACGACGTTGCGGCAGAAGATCGCGTCGAAGCGTCCCTTGATCGGCCAGGCGCCGATCAGGTTGAGCCGTCGGAACGTCACGAGCCCCCGCAGGCTGTCGCGGACGGTGAAGTCGTCTCCCTCGGAGGTGAAGAACTGGCGACGCAGCGCGTCGCCGACGTCCTGAAGCAGCCGTTCGGCATAGGTGCCGCGCCGCGCGGTGTCGAGCACCGCCTCATCGATGTCGGAGGCGAGAATGCGGATGTCGTGCCGGCCCGCGTCGGGAAAGGCGGACAGAATGATCATGGCGATCGAGAAGGGCTCCTGGCCTGTCGAGCAGCCGGCCGACCAGATCCGGACACGCCCCCCGGCGCGCGCCCGTTCGATCAGCGGCGGAAGGACCTCTGTCTCCAGGATCCCGAAATGGTGCGCCTCGCGAAAGAAATGAGACACGTTGGTCGTGAGCGCGGTCACGAGTTTGCGCCGTTCGTCCTGCGCGCCGCCGGTCTCGAGGAAGGCGAGGTAACTCGCGAAGTCGCCATGGCCGGTTTCCTTCAGGCGCCTGGCGAGGCGGGACGAGATCATCGGGCGTTTTCCCTCGGTGAGACACAGGCCGGCCTCGGCCCGGGCGATCGCCGCCACGCGGGCGAACTGCGCCCGGGACAGATCGGGGGGCAGGCGTCCCACCTGGACCGGCGTGGTCATGCGGCGACTTCTGCTGCCGGCAGAACCTCGGCCAGTTCGAGGACGCGGATCATCCGGCCGTCCACGATGGTCAGCGCGCGGATGAAGGCATCGGCCTGATCGGCGAGGAGTTCGGGCGGCGACTGCAGGTCGGATCCGGGGACCGCGAGGATGTCGGAGACGGCATCGACGCGGAGGCCCACCGCACGGTCCCCGAGATCGACGACGATGATGACGCTTCGTTCGTTCGGCTCCGCGGAGTCGATGCCGAGGCGGACGCCGAGGTCGACGACGGGCAGCACGGTGCCGCGCAGGTTGATGACGCCGCGGACATAGCTGGGGGCGTGCGGCAGCGAGGTCGCCCGCGTCCAGCCGCGGATCTCGCGGACGGACATGATGTCGACGGAGTATTCCTGTTCGCCGACCTTGAAGGAGAGAAGCTCGAGATCGGCGCCGGAATCCTCGGCGGAAGAGGGCGGTTCTGCGGTATCGGTCATGGTCTATCCTGCTTCGGCGAGGAGGAGCGAGGCTGCGCCACGTCCCGGCGGTCGGACGATGAGGTCGGAGGGGTCGAGAATGAGCGCGATGCGGCCGTCCCCGAGGATCGTCGCGGCCGCCACGCCCGGGACGCGCCCGTAGCTTTCCTCGAGTCCCTTTATGACGACCTGCCGCTGATCGACGATCCGGTCGACGACCAGCGCCGCCTTCGCCCCGTCGTCCTGCGAGATGAGAAGGGCGATCGCCTCCGCATAGCTCCGCCTGGTCGCGGCATACCCGAGGAGCGCCGCAAGGTCGACGAGCGGCACGAAGCTGTCCCGGACCCGGACCGCCGTCGCGGTGCGACCGATCGGCATCAGATCCTCGTCCCGGAGCGTCAGCGTCTCCACGATGGAGCCCAGCGGCACGACAAGCGTTTCGTCGGCGGTTTCGACGACCATGCCGTCGAGCACCGCGAGCGTCAGCGGCAGCGAAATCGAGAAGCAGGTTCCCCGCCCGGGAGAGGAGGAGATCGCGATCCGGCCCCCGAGCGCGGAGATCGCGCTCTTGACGACGTCCATGCCGACGCCCCGACCGGACAGGCTCGACACCTGTCCCGCGGTCGAGAAGCCCGGAAGGAAGAGGAGGTTGTCGATCTCTGCGTCGCCCAGGCTCAGCCCTCGCGGGATGAGGCCCCGGTCCTCCGCGATGCTCTGCACCTTCTGACGGTTGATGCCCGCGCCGTCGTCGCGGACCTCGATCACCACGCGCCCGGAGCGGTGCGCGGCGGTCAGCGTGACCGTGCCGTCCTCGGGCTTGTGCGCGCGGCGGCGCTCCTGCGGCGTCTCGAGGCCGTGGTCGACGGCGTTGCGGACCATGTGCATCAGCGGATCGGAGAGACGCTCGATCATCGTCTTGTCGATCTCGGTGCTCTCGCCCTCGCTGACGAGGCGGACGGATTTTCCGACCGCGTCGGAGCTTTCGCGGACGATGCGGCCCATGCGCTGGAAGAGCGACTTCACCGGCTGCGCCCGGATCATCATCACACTGTCCTGGATGTCGCGGGTAAGCTGGAGGAATTCGTCCAGCCCCGAGGCGACCGTCGAATCTCCCGCGAGCCCGGCCTCCGAGAAGGACTGTGAGAGCATTGCCTGGTTGATGACGAGTTCGCCGACGAGATTCACCAGACGCTCGATCCTGTCGAGGTCGACCCGCACGGTGGCGCCGGACTTCGGCCCGCGCTGCGCGGCAGGGTCCGGTGCCGAGGATTCCGGCTTCGCGGACGTGACGGTCGGCGAGGGATCCGGCAGGTCCACCATCGGCCCGGGCGGCGCCTGCGGTGCGGGCCCCGACGGTTCTGTCCCGATATCCCGGTGGATCGGGGAGGGGGCGTCCGTCGACGTCGAGGCGGACGACGCGGGCTCCGGCACGGCGGAGAGGGACGCTTCGGGAGCCGATTCGGTCACCGAGAGGTCGCAGAGTCCGTCCGCGAATTCGAACACGTCGCGAATCTCCGCCTCTCCGTGGGGCGTCGCGAGGTGGATGTCCCAGGCGAGAAGGGAGCCGCCGGCGTCGTAGGTGTCGAAGCCCGGCACCGTATCCGGAAGACGGCATGTCACGTCCGCGCGTCCCAGGGCGGCAAGGGCGCGCAGGAGAAACAGCGGCTCGTGCCCGGCAGCGTAGAGCTCGGGGTGCGGGGCGAAGCGGATGCTCCAGAGCGCCTCCGGGGCGGGGAGGAGATCCGGTTCGTCCGGGGCCGTGACCCGATCGCCGAGGTCGAGGTCGAGGGATACCGTCATCGGTTGGAAGTCCGGGGGTTCGTGCCCGGCCTCCTTCACGCCTCCTGCCGCCTCGAGCTCCGCAAGAAGCGATCCGATGCGCCCGGCGTCGACCGGCGCCTCGTCGCGCGCTGCCCGGACGAGATCCGACAGGGTGTCGGCGCTCCGGAACAGAAGGCGCTGGAGATCGGCGTCCGGGTCGAGCCTGTCGGCCCGCATCTCGTCGAGCACGGTTTCGAAGGCGTGTGCGAATCCGACCAGATCGTCGAGGCCGAAAGCTCCGGCGCCGCCCTTGATGGAATGCACGGCGCGAAAGACGGTGTTGATGGTCTCTCCGTCGCCGCCTTCGCCCTCGAGTTCCGCGAGGCCATCCTGCAGCGCCTCGAGGAGTTCGTCGCATTCGACGAAGAACGAGGCGCGGATTTCCTGCATCGGATCCGACATCAGGGACCTACCCGGCGACGATGTGCAGCGCCCGGATCAGTTTTTCCGGGTCGAAGGGTTTCACGATCCAGCCGGTGGCGCCCGCATCGCGCGCCCGCGCCTTGAGCTCGGCGGAGCTTTCGGTGGTGAGGACCAGTATCGGGACGGTGCGGTGTTTCTCGGTCCGGCGCACCGCGTCGATGAAGCCGAATCCATCGAGCCGCGGCATGTTGATGTCGGTGATGATCACGTCGGGATCGATCCCTTCGAGGACGTCGAGGCCGTGCCGCCCGTCCTCCGCCAGGTGGCTGGTGATGCCGGCACCCGAAAGCGTGAGCCGCAGCATGTCGCGGATCGTTCTGCTGTCGTCGACGGCGAGGACGTTCATGGCGCGTCTCCCGTCACCGGGGCAAGGTCGGCGAGCCCGAGATCCGCGATCTGGCGCTCTACCTCGGCGGAGAGATTGATAAGCGAGAAGTCCAGCCCGGCACCGCGCCACGTCCGGCCCGCGACGACGATCGTCTGGAGTGCCAGCGCGCCGAGGAGGGACACGTCGCCCGCATCGAGGGTGACATCCCTCCCGGCATGCTCCTTCAGGGAGTGCGCGAGCGCAACCGCCGCGGCGCTGTCGAGGCGCGCGGGAAGGGCGACCGCCCCGGTCACACCCGATCTCCGGTCCGGCGGCAACGTGTCATGTCTCTCCCCTTCGGCTGCGGACGGGGAGATACTGGGGCGCGCTCCGTTAAGGCTGCGTTACGCGTTCCGGAGAATTCGGCGGATCAGAACAGCTCGGAGAGATGCGCCACCGCGCCGGAGAGCGCGGCATAGTCGTCCTCGACGACGGTCACCGCGAAGTTCTGCATGAAGCCCGCGAAGCGCCCCTTGTCGCGAAAGGCCTCGTCGAAGCCGAAGGCGTCGAGGAACGGGGCCACGTGGCGCGCGACGCCGCCGACGAGGAACACGCCGCCGAAGGGGAGGTGGATCAGCGAGAGATTGCCCGCCACGGTGCCGAGGATCCGGCTGAAGACGCGCACCGCCTCCCGCGCGCGGTCGTCGGTTCCCGACTCGCAGTCGGCGACGATCGCCGCCGCCGATTTCTCGCCCGGCTCGCCCGCCTCGTGCGCGAGCCACGTGTAGACGCGTTCGAGCCCGCGCCCGGACAGGACGTCCTCCACCGCGGGGAATCCGTGGATCGTTTCGACGTGCCGAAGAAGGCGCAGGTCGGCTTCGGTGCGGATCGGCAGGTTCGCGTGTCCGGATTCGGAGGGCGGGACGAGGCGCCCGGTGGCGGTGACGTGAACCGGGGAGGCATTGAACCCGGTGCCGACGCCGATCACCAGGCGCGTCGCGCCCGGCGGCCCCTCGGGTCCCGGAATCACCGTCCGGAGATTCCCGGCGGCGATCCGGCCCAGCGCGTGCCCCTGTGCCTGGAGGTCGTTCAGCACCGCCACCGTCTCGGCCCGGGTGGCGCGCGCGACGGTCTCGCGGTCGATGGTCCAGTCGAGATTCGTCAGCGTGGCGCGCCCGTCGTGGACCGGACCGGCGACCGCCACGCAGGCGCCCTTGCAGTCGACACCGTCCTCCTCGTCGATATAGGCGCGGAGCACCGTCTCGAGCCCGGGCGCGTCCGAATTGCGGTAGCGCCGGATCGTGTCGGTCAGGAGGCGGCCCTCCTCGGCCAGCGCGACCCGGGTGTTCGTCCCGCCGATGTCGGCGACGAGCGAGAAGGTGTCGGCGGGGCGGGACATTTTCACCTCAGCGGGACAAGGCGGCGGAGAGCGCGTGATAGGACGCCTTGGGCGTCCTTGCCAAGGTGTCGAAGTCCACGTGAACGAGGCCGAAGCGCTTTTCGTAGCCGAAGGACCATTCGTAGTTGTCCATCAGCGACCAGACGAAGTACCCCGCGACGTTCGCGCCCTCGTCGATCGCTTCGCGGACCTTCGCGAGATGGCGCGTGAGGTAGTCGATGCGCGCCTCGTCCCGGACCTCGCCGTTCTCGATCTCGTCATCGCCCGCCATCCCGTTCTCGGTGACGTAGAGCGGCAGGCCCCTGGTGTAGTCCTCGTGGGTGCGTTTGAGAAAGTGCTTCAGGCCCTCTGGGTAGATCTCCCAGCCCATCGCGGTCTTGGGCAACGGCCCCTCGACCTCGCCGTGGCCGGGCCAGGGGCCTCCGGTCGGGCCGATGAGCTTGCGGGTGTAGTAGTTCAGGCCGCACCAGTCGACGGGCTGCCCGATGACGTCGAAATCGTCCTCCCAGCCGTCCGGCATGTGGGGGCCGAGTCCCTCGAGGACGTCGTCGGGGTATTCCTTGCGGAAGATGCCGCCCATGAAGAAGCGGTTGTAGTATCCGTCGTAGAGGCGCGCGGCCGCGGCGGCCTCGGCGGTGTCGTCGGCGGGCTGGGCATATTCGAAGTTGCAGACCGCGCCGAGGTTCCCCATCCCCAGCGAGCGCATCGCCTGGATCGCCGTGCCGTGGGCGAGCAGGACGTGGTGCATGGCCCGCGCGGTCGCCCGGATGTCGCGCAGCCCCGGCGCGTGGTGGCCGAGGAAATGGCTGAGCCAGCCGACGCACCACGGCTCGTTGATCGGCGCGGCCGACCAGACGCGGTCGCCGATCCGGCCCATGACGACCTCCGTGAAATCGCCGAACCAGCTGGCGATGTCCCGGTTGCGCCAGCCGCCGAGATCCGCGAGGGGCGAGGGGAGTTCCCAGTGATAGAGCGTCGCGGCGGGCTTCAGCCCGCGCTCCAGCAGGCCGTCGACCAGCCTGTCGTAGAAATCGAGCCCTTCCGCGTTCGGCGTGCCGCGGCCGTCCGGCAGGACGCGGGCCCAGCTCGTCGAGAAGCGGTAGACGTCGAGGTTCGCGGCGGCGAGCAGGTCGAGATCATCCTCCCACCGGTGGTAGTGGTCGCAGGCCGTGGCGCCGTTCTCGGCACGGGTCACGTTGCCCGGCGTCGCCGCGAAGGTGTCCCAGTGCGTCGAGCCCGCGCCGCCGAAGGCATGTCCCTCGATCTGGTAGCTCGAGGTCGCGGCCCCGAAGAGGAAGTCCTTCGGGAAGTCGCTGCGCGTGAAGTCCATGTGTCATCCCTTTTCGAGTTCCGGGACCGGCGCCGGCCCCGTCGATTGCCCGACCGTCAGCTCGGCCTCGATCAGGACGTGCTCGGCGGGACGGGAGCGCTGCTCGATCCGGTCGAGCAGCATCTGCGCCGCCCGGCGTCCCATCTCGCGAACCGAGGCGCGGAGCGAGGTGTAGATCGGGATGTCCTTCCCGTTTCCGAGATAGGACAGATCGTCGTCGAAGGTCACGATCGACACGTCGCGTCCCATGCGGAGTCCCAGCCCCTCGATCGCGCGACGGATCCCGAGCGCGATGATCATGGAGGAGGACAGGATCGCCGTCGGCGCATCGGGCCGGGACATCAGGCGGCGCGCCGCCTCGTAGCCGTAGCTTTCTGTCATCTCGTCGGAAGACATCAGGCCGTCGTCGGGCGCGAGCCCCCGGTCCCTCAGCGCCCGCAGATAGCCGTCGCGGCGCCGGGCGGCGAAATCCATCGTCTCGAGACCGTTCACGAGCGCGATCTTCCTGTGGCCGAGGTCGATCAGGAATTCCGTCGCGCGCTGAAACGCGCGGCGGTTGTTGACGTCGACCCATGAATAGTCGCCGTCGCCGGCGGAGGCGCGGCCGTGAACGACGAAGGGCAGCCCGATGTCCTTCAGGAGCGCGATCCGCGGGTCGCCGGTGCGGGGCGCGTGAACGATGAGGCCGTCCACCGCGCCCTTCGCCGCGAGCGACCGGTAGACCCGCGCCTCGTCGGCGTCGTTGACGACCGAGAGCACCATTTCATAGCCGCCCTTGAAGTAGGTCTCCCCGGCGCCGGCGATGAAATCGGCGAAGATCGGGTTCATGATCTCGTTCTTGGTCGAGAGCGGGATGACATGTCCGATCGCCATGGACCGGCCCGTGGCGAGGGAGCGCGCGCGGGTGTTGGGGCGGTAGTTCAGCCGCTCCGCGGCTTCCGCGACCCGCTTCCGGGTCGCCTCGGCAACCTCGGGATAGCCGTTCAAGGCCCGGCTGACGGTGGTCTGGGAGAGGCCGAGCTCCTTCGAGAGCTGCTTCAGGTTCATTCTGCCGGGGCTTCCAAAGCGCTTTCAAATTCGAGCCGACCTTAGTCACCGCGCCGGGCGCCGTCAAAGCCAACCTCCGCTGCAGCGCGTCAATGCGAATGCAGAAAGTCCGAGGAAAAACAGGTGAATCGGAGATCGCGCATTGACAGAAGGCGGGACTTCGGGGAGGGTCCGCATGTCCAAAGCGCTTTGGCTGTTGCGATGGCGTTTGCGCTAACAGGATGCGTTAGTCATCACGCGTAATCGGGAGGATTACAATGAAATACTCACTGTACGCCGGAGCGGCGGCAGTTGCCCTCGTCGCGGGCGGAGCCTCGGCGCAGGATCTGCTGTTCCCGCCCGGAGAAGGCGATTTCAACTGGGACAGCTACAACCAGTTCGCCGAGGCGTTCGACCTCGGGGGCGAACAGGTCACCGTCTTCGGCCCGTGGCTCGGCCCCGACCAGGAAGCGATCCAGAACGTTCTGGCCTACTTCGGCGAAGCGGCGAATGCCGATGTCCGCTACTCGGGCTCGGACGCGTTCGAGCAGCAGATCGTGGTGGACCTCGAAGCGGGGTCGGCCCCGAACGTCGCGGTCTTCCCGCAGCCGGGTCTGGCCTGCGACATGGCCGAGCGCGGGTTTCTGGCGGAACTGGGCGAGGACACCGCCAGCTGGCTGGCCGAGAACTACGCCGCGGGCGAATCCTGGGTCGCGCTCAGCTCGTGCGAAGGCGAGGGCGGCGAGACGGGCATGTACATGTTCCCGTTCAAGGCGGACGTGAAGTCGCTCGTCTGGTACGTTCCGGAGAATTTCGAGGACGCCGGCTACGAGGTGCCCGAAAGCATGGAGGAGCTGAAGGCGCTGACCGAGCAGATGGCCGCCGACGGCGAGACGCCGTGGTGCATCGGCCTGGGGTCGGGCGCGGCCACCGGCTGGCCGGCGACCGACTGGGTCGAGGACATCATGCTGCGC
>CAYTBD010000069.1:0-9524 GCA_964435755.1 uncultured Rhodobacterales bacterium | reverse complement strand
CGATGCGCACGGTGTTGGCCTTGATGGTGATGCCGCGCTCGCGCTCGATATCCATCGCGTCGAGAAGCTGGTCCTTCATGTCGCGCTCCGCCACCGTCCCGGTGAGCTGGATCAGCCGGTCGGCGAGCGTCGACTTGCCGTGGTCGATATGGGCCACGATGGAGAAATTGCGGATGCGCGAGAGGTCGGTCATGGTAGCGGGATATGTAGGGGTTTGGGGGGTTTGTCGAGGGGGTGCCTCGCGCTCCGAAGGTATCGATCGCTCGCGAGGGCCGGCGGCGCCTTCCGATCGACGTCCCGCATGTTTTCGCCGGCGGACAACCTGTCACATTACGAGGTCGATATGCGTCCGGCACCCTGTCGCGGCAAGCGAGTCACAGGAGAACACCAATGCGCAAACTGCTTTTCTCGACCTTTCTGGCGGCCATGGCCGCCGTCCCTGCCGTGGCGCAGGACGACAGCTCGCTGGTCACCGTCGTGACCTCCGAGAATCCGCAGACGCAACTCATGGCGATGGTCCTGTCCGCGCAGGCGGCGGAACAGGGCCGCTCGGTGCGGATGCTGCTCTGCGGACCGGGCGGAGACCTCGCGCTTCAGGATGCGCCCGACAGCGCGACGGCGCCGCAGCCGCCGCGCGACATGAGCCCGCAGGGGCTGATGCAGCGGCTGATCTCGGGGGGCGCCCGGGTCGAGGTCTGCGCGATCTACCTGCCCGGCCGGGGCGAGGACGCCTCGGTCCTGATCGAGGGCGTGGGCGTCGCCCAGCCGCCGGAAATGGCCGGCGCGATGCTGGCGGACGACACGGTCGTCTGGTCATTCTGACGCCGCCACCCCGGAAATCTTGACGGCGCCCCGCCTTCTCGGCCGGGCGCCGTTCCTGTCGCGGACCGCCACGCTCCTGCGCATTTCCCGGACATCCTCTGCCGCGCGTGCTAGACTCCCCCGATCCGATCCAGCCGCGAAGGGCCCCATGCTTCAGAAGAAATCCTACCCCATCGAGAAGGTGCACGTCCCGGTGAAGCGGGCCAAGACCCTCGACCCCGCGAAGGTGGAGGCGCTCGCCACCGATATGCTGGAGAACGGCCAGACGACCCCGATCCGGATCCGCGCCGATGGGGAGCGCTACGTCCTGATCGAGGGATATCACCGGCTCGAAGCGTTGCGCGCGCTGGGAGAGGAGACGGTCGAGGCGTATCTGGTGCAGGCGCGGCTGCACTGAACTCCGGCCGCGGTGCCGGGCCGTCCCGGCGCCTTGTGCTTCAATGACGGAAAGCCAATGACCGACACAGAGCAGACGACGACACTGAAGGCGCGGATCACCGGCCATGTGCAGGGCGTGTTCTTCCGCGCATGGACGAAGGAGCAGGCCGAGGCGCGGGGGCTTTCGGGATGGGTCCGGAACGAGCCCGACGGATCGGTCGCTGCGCTGATCTCGGGACCGCAGGACAAGGTCCGCGGGATGGTGGACGCGCTGCACGAGGGCTCGCCGCCCTCGAAGGTCGACCGCGTGGAGACGGCATCCGCCGACCCGCCCGACCGGCCGGGATTCCATGTCCTGAAATAGAAAGGGCGGCCGAGGGGACCGCCCTTTCCCAGTCGAAGCCGGGCCTGCCTACTCGCCGGGTTTTCCGAGCTTCTCCTTCTTCGCCTCGTCCCTGGCGCGCTCGGCCACGCGCTGCGCGCCTTCCTTCGCCTCCGCCTGCGCGGTCTTCGCGCCCTGGCGGACTTCCTCGGTCTTCTCGCGCGCGACCTTCTTCGCCTCGTCGGCGGTCGCGGCGGCGACGCGGCCGGCCTTCTCGCGCTCTTCCTCGAAGATGCGCTCGGCTTCCACCATCATCCGGTTGCTGTAGTCGCCGATGTAGTCCTCCTCCATCCGGCTCCGGGGGAGCGCGGCGGCGATGGCCGCCCCAGCGGCGAAGGCGAGCGCGCCGGTGGCCAGCGGCTGACGGTTGTGAAGCGCTTCGGCGTTGCGCCGCTGCTTCGCGATCTGGCGCGCGGCCTTGTGGCGCGCCTCCATCGCCCGCTCGCGCGCGGCGACGACGCGGGCCCGGGCGTCCTCGGGCAGATCCTCCGTGCCGTGGGACAGGCGCTCGCGCATCAGGTTCAGCCGGGCGCGGGCACGTTCGAGACGGCTTTCGGCACCGGCGCGGGTGCGGGACGCGGCATCCCTGGCGCGGTCCGCGGCGCCCCGCGCGCGTTCGCCCGCCTCGCTGTAGCGGTCACGCGCGCGATCGGCCATGCTCTCGCTCTCGTCCGGTGTGCCGAGCACGTCTGCATAGCTGTGCGCCCAGGTCGGATCTTCGTCGCGGACGACATCCTCGAACCGCTCGTCGTAGTAGCCGCCCTCGTAGCGATCTTCGGTCGCGGCGCGATAGGGATAGGCCGGCCGGCCCACGGTGGAGCCGCCGTAATCGGCATAGCCGCCGTAGGCGCCCTCCTCGTATTGGTCCCGGCTGTCGCCATTGCGGCGGCTGCCGATGATCATCCAGGCGATGCCCGCGCCGGCGAGGGCCACGGCCAGGGGATTGTCGCGGACGGTTCGCGCGACGCTCCTGCCGAAGTCGCCGCCGTACTCGCGGGCGTAGTCTCCCGCTTCCGTGCTCAGCCGGTCGAAGGAGAAACGGTCCTGCAACTCGTGCAGGGTGCCGGACAGGCCGCGCCGTTCCTCTTCGATCTCGCGTTCGATCTCGGCTGGGGAGCGATAGTCATGCATGGTCATGGGTGGTTGCCTCCTTGAGGGCTTCGGCGTCGCGACGCACGCTGCGGGTCGTGCGTGACGGCGCGAGGTTCGTGAGTTTGAGGTCGCTGCGGGCCTTGAGCGCCATCGCGAGCGCGATCACGGCAAGGCCGAGGCCGACGATCAGCGACGCCCATCCGGCATCGAGACCCCATTCGGTGATCGCGGCCACGAGCGCCGCGGCGAGCACGTTGAGCGAGACCAGCGCGATGACGAGCGCCCCGGCGAGAAGGCCGATGGCGACGCCCGCGCGATTGACGCTCTCGCTCACTTCGGCCCGCGCGAGATCGACCTCCTTGCGGACGAGATTGCTCATGTGGGCGATCACGTCCGACAGCAGGCCGCCCGCGCTCTTGTTGCCATTCGTCTGTTCCGTCATTCCGCGGGCCCTCCCGAAGCGGCGCCGGGTGACGCGGTCGGGGACGGCGACGGTGTGTAATCGCGGCTGGTATGGCTTTCGCGGGGATGGCCGCCGCCCGCCTTGGCGAAGCGCACCGCGGCGAAACCGAGAAGCGCGGCGCCGCCGAGAAAGGTCAGCGGGTGCCGGCGCGCCACGAGGTTCGCCTCATGGACCATCTCGCCGACATCCTTCCCGCGGATCGTCTCGGAGACATCGGCAAGGGTTTCGGCGATCTGGGCGAAGGTGCGCTCCTGCGGGGATCCTTCGCGGAGATCGTCGGCGGCCTTCCTGAGCGCATGGGCGACGCCGCCCACCTCTTCGGCGACCACCGTCTTGGCGCGCCGCGTCTGGTCTTCGGCCATTTCGCGGGCGGTGCCCGCGGCGTCGGTCGCAGCCTCGCGGGCGCGGTCCGTCATGTTCCGGCGGGTCTCTTCCATGCTGCCGGCCGTGTGTCCTGTCGTGTCCGTCATGTCGGGGCTCCTTGTCAGGCGATGAGTTGCAGGACGGCGAGAACCACGACGATCACGCCGATGAGCCAGAAGATGCTGTACATCGATCCTCCTATCCCGGCGGCCTCGGTGGCGCCGCTTGCAGCCTTTCTGTCATGCGGGAGAACGGCGGGACCGGGCTGACGGTTCCCCGGCTGTCCCGCGGGAACATCCCGGCGGCGCACGTGTTCGCGCGGGAGCCGGGCGAGAAGGAGATGCGCATGACGTCGAAATCGCGAGACGAGATCTGGGAGGAGTGGACGGACCTCGTGAACATGGGACCGAAGGAGCTTCAGGACTGGCTGGAAACCGAGGAGTCGCGCTCGGTCGGGGACAGCGAGGACGGGGAATCGACCGGCCACAGATCCGGCCGGCGGATCGTCGAGATCCTGCGCACGAAGAAGGCGGACCTGAGCGACGACCAGTGGGAGCACATGGCGAAGGTCGTGGGCTACAACAAGCGGCACCTCGCCCAGGGCGGGCCGTCCGAGAACGTGGAGGAGAGCCGCTGGCGCTATTCGCTCATGAACTGGGGGCACGATCCCTGCAAATGAGTGCGGGTTCCGGGCCCATGCCGATTGATCGTCGACCCCGACTTTGGCATCATCAGGTCAGGGTGGGGCAACAAGTATTGAGGTTCGTCGATGCGGGCACTTCTTCTGGCCACCGTCATGTTCGCCTGTCCTGCGATCGCCTCCGCCGGAGCGATCGAGCGCGCCTGTCTCACGTCCGACCGGTCGGTCGGCAACCGGGCGCTCTGCACCTGCATTCAGCAGGCCGCCGACCGGACGCTGTCCGCGCGCGACCAGCGGCTCGCCGCGCGGTTCTTCCGCGATCCGGACCGGGCCCAGCAGGTGCGGATGTCGAACAGGCGCTCCGACGAGGCGTTCTGGGAGCGTTACGAGTCCTTCGGCGCCTTCGCTCAGGTCGTCTGCGCGCGGAGCTGATCGAGAAGACGTCCGGCGCCGGTCTCGATCAGGTCGAGCGCCTCGTCGAAACCGCCCGTGAGATACGGGTCGGGCACGTCGGTCGTGCCGCGCGGATCGAAAGGCGTGAGAAACGGAGCGACGGAGGTCTCGCTGCCGGGCGGCCGGAGCCGTTCGATCCCGTCGAGATTTGCGCGGTCCATGCCCAGGATCAGGTCGAAGGCGTCGAAGTCACCGGGCGAGATCTGCCGCGCGCGCAGCGATCCCAGATCGTAGCCCCGGCGACGCGCCGCCGCGACCATCGGCGGATGCGGCGGGTGGCCCAGATGCCAGTCGCCGGTTCCGGCGCTGTCGAGAACGAGGTCGAGACCGCGCTCGGCGGCCATCGCGCGTGTCACCGCCTCGGCCGTGGGCGACCGGCAGATGTTGCCGAGGCAGACGAAGAGGATGCGCCTCACCGGCGGCCTCCGCGCAACGGCATGTTCATGCAGCCGTCGCCACGCCGGAGCTCCTCGGGCAACTGCGCCAGGCGCTTGTGCAGGTCTGCCGCATCGAACGCGGCGGCGATCGCGTCCGGCATCGCATGAAGGTCGCGTTTGAAGGTCATGCCAGATGCGACCACGGCGGCGACCTCTCCGTCAAGCCCGGGCGCGGAGGCCGGCGCCAGCGGACGGGATTTCGATATCCCTGTCTCCGCGCCTTTCCCTCCGCCACGCCCGGCGGTAGCGTTGCGCCATGAAGATCGTGATCCTCACCGGCTCGGGCATCTCGGCCGAAAGCGGGCTCGGCACCTTCCGCGACGAAGGCGGGCTCTGGTCGGAATACGACCTCGAGGAGGTCGCGACCCCCGAGGGCTTCGCGCGCGACCCCGCGCTCGTCCATCGCTTCTACAACGCCCGGCGGGCCAACTGCCTCGAGGCAATGCCGAACGCGGCGCATGCCGCGCTCGCGCGGCTTCAGGACTTCACCAAGGGCGACACGGTCATCGTCACGCAGAACATCGACGACCTGCACGAACGCGGCGGAGCGCAGGGCGTCATCCACATGCACGGAGAACTCCTCCGCGCGCTCTGCGCCGCCTGCGGGCACCGCTGGGACGCGCCGCGCGAGATGGCGCCCGACGATCCCTGCCCGGCTTGCGGCGCGCGGACGACGCGGCCCGACGTCGTCTGGTTCGGCGAGATGCCCTACCACATGGAGGAGATCGACCGGCACCTGTCGACCTGCGATCTCTTCGTCGCGATCGGCACGTCGGGCGCGGTCTACCCGGCCGCCGGCTTCGTCATGGAAGCGCGGCGGGCCGGGGCGCGGACGCTCGAACTGAATCTCGAGCCATCCGACGTGGCGGGCCTCTTTCACGAGACCCGCCAGGGGCCGGCGGGTCTCCTCGTCCCCCGGTGGGTGGACGAGGTGCTCGGTCAGCCGCCCATGCCGTGACCCATTGCCGGGCGCGAGGTGTCGACCGGCACGTCGAGCATCACCTCGCCCGCCTTCTCGAAGGTCAGCGTGACCTGGATCGTCTCGCCGGGCGCGAAGGGCTCCTTGAGCCCCATGAACATGACGTGGTCTCCGCCCCGCTCGAGCGCATGGGAACCGCCCGCGGGGATGGCGAAGCCGTCCTTGACCTCGACCATGCGGGCGACGCCGTTCTGGTCGATGAGATGCGTGTGCAGTTCCACGCGTTCGGAGACATCGGACGCCGCGGCGATGAGCCGGTCGTCCTCGTCGCCCGTGTTGACGATCGTCATGAAGGCGGCGCCGGCGATGGCGCCCATGCCCGAGGCGCGGGCATAGGGGCTTTCGATGGCGATGTCGGCGGCGGCGGCCGACCCGAGAGTGAGTGCCGCTGCCGCGGCGAGAGTGAAAGTGCGGATCATGTTGGTCTCCGTTCGTTGGTGTATCGGATTGCCGGTTTCACGCGGGGAACGGAGGACCGCGCGCCTGAGGCGCAGGGGCCAGTGCCGGAACGGGACGGGGCGCGCTCACCGGGCGGGCTGCGCCGAGGCAGGTGTCGGAGGGAGCCGGCACGGCAGCCGGCGACGCGACCGCCGCGAAGAGCGACAGGACGCAGTCCGGGCACCAGTGTGGCGGGCCCGTCGGATTGCCGTTCGCGTCGAGGTAGACCGTCGCGGCGCCCTGCCCGGCGCATATGACGATCTCTCCCGCGACGGCGGCCTGACCGCGCGCAGCGCCGGCCACTCCCGCGGTGAGCGCGATGGCGAGAACGGCGAGCGAAGCCGCGATATTGCGCAGGACGAGCGTCATCAACTGCGACATATGCCCAGGCAGGGCTGTATCCAAGTTGACAAAACGCAGCGGCCCCGCCGGATGGGCGGGGCCGCTCGAACGTCCGGCGAAGACGCGATCAGGCCGCGGCCTGCGCCTTCGCGATCTCTTTCTTCACCCTGAGCGCGCCGGGAGAGAGGTCGGCGTCCTTCGCCTTGGCGAGGAACGTGTCGAGCCCGCCCCGCGCATCGACCGTGCGGAGCGCCGCCGAGGACACACGGAATTTGAAGGTGCGGCCCAGCGTCTCGGACATGAGCGACACGTCGTTCAGGTTCGGAAGAAACCGGCGTCTGGTCTTGTTGTTGGCGTGGCTGACGTTGTTGCCAACCATCGGACCCTTTCCGGTCAGTTCGCAGCGGCGCGACATGGCTTCGATCCTTGTTTCGTCTCTTGGGGTCGGGCGCGGTGCGCCCTGAACACGGAAAGGCACGGGCGCTGGCCGCATGCCCCGGAATTCGTTCGCGGGGTTTAGGAGGAGAGTCGGGCCTCGTCAAGCGCCGAATGCGCGCCGGGCGCCTCACATACGCGAGACGCCCGGGCTCAGGTGGGCCGGAGGTTGGGGGGACCGGCCCGGAGGGAACCTATGCCGTGCCGTAGGCTTCGGCGATGGCGATCTGCATGGCGTCCTTGGGCGCGCGATTGCCCCAGGCGACCAGCTGGAAGGCGGGGTAGAACCGCTCGGCCGACAGGACGGCCGCGCCGATCATCGTGTCGATCTGTTCGGCCGAGGCAAGTTGCCCGCCCGCCAGCACGAGACCGTAGCGGTAGACCATGAGGTTCTGCTCGCCCCACCAGGTGAAGGAGCCGGCCCAGCACATGTCGTTGGTGCGGTTCAGCGTATCGTAGAGCGCGGGAAGACGGTCTTCGGGCGGCTCCATCTCGAAGGTGCAGATGAGCCGGAGCGTTTCGTCGGAGGAACACCAGGCCAGCGTGATGGAATAGGTCCGCCACTGCCCTTCGACGGCCATCGCGATCTGGTCGTCGGCGACCCGGTCGAAATCCCACTCGTGATGCTCGGCCAGATGTTCGACGATGTCGATCGGGTGAAGATCGTCGATCGGGAACTGCTCGGAAAGCGACATGCGCGGCCTCATATGATTGCGCCGAGGGACTGCTTTGGCCCACTAGGCTTTGGTGCCTGCTCAAGGTCAGGGGGATATGCACCCCTAGCCTACGAGATATGGTGGGCGCATTCGCGCAACCTGTAAAGGGGAAATTCAGGGCGCCTCGGCAAAAGCGACGGCAAACGACGGACCCGAAAGAAAAAGGCGGCGCCACGGCACCGCCCCCGACCTTCATTTCGCTTTGAACACGCAACCCGGACCGGCCCTGCCGGAGCGCCTCCCGGACTGGCGCGTCGCGGCTGCGCCTATTTCTTCCCGGCGCTCTCGAGCGCGTCGAGCCGGGCCTTCAGCGCCTCGTTCTCCTCGCGCGCCTTCTGCGCCATGGCACGGACGGCATCGAATTCCTCCCGCGTGACGAAGTCGCGGTCGGCGAGCCAGCGGTCGACCATGCCCTTCATCGCCGTCTCGGCCTCGTCCTTGGCGCCCTGCGCGACGCCCATCGCGTTCGTCATCAGTTGCGAGAGATCGTCGAAAATCCTGTTGCGGGTCTGCATGTCGGCCTCCACTTCCGGTTCCGCTTCTATATGGACCGGAGGCCGGCGGACGCAAGGTTGACATCCCCCCGCCTCCGTGGCCCATGCGTGGCGCATGAGCTTCGCGATCCCCTTTCCGGACCTGGGCCCCGAGATCTTCTCGATCTCGATCGGAAGCTTCGACTTCGCGCTGCGCTGGTACGCGCTGGCCTACATTGCCGGCATCCTGATCGGGTGGCGGATCGTCGTCGCGGCGGTCAGGCGCCCCGCTCTCTGGCCCGGCGACCGCGCTCCGATGACGCCCGAGCAGGTCGAGGCCTTCCTGACCTGGGCCGTCATCGGGATCATCGCGGGCGGCCGGATCGGCTACACGCTGTTCTACCAGCCGGGCTACTACCTGACCCATCCGGTGGAGATCCTCTACGTCTGGCAGGGGGGCATGTCGTTTCACGGAGGACTTCTGGGCGTCGTCCTGGCGATGGTGTTCTTCTGTCGGCAGAACGGCATCCCGCTGCTCCAGATGTCCGATGCCGTGGCGCTCGCCGTGCCTCCGGGACTGTTTCTCGGCCGGGTCGCGAACTTCATCAACGCCGAGCTCTGGGGGCGGCCCACGGACCTGCCATGGGGCGTGATCTTTCCCGGCCAGCGGGCGCAGGACTGCCCCGGCGTCGAAGGGCTCTGCGCGCGGCATCCCTCGCAGCTCTACGAGGCGGGGCTGGAAGGGCTTCTGCTCGGCGCGGTGCTCCTCTGGCTCGCGTTCGGGCGGGCATGGTTCAAGCGGCCGGGGCGTCTGGCCGGCCTCTTCCTGATCGGCTACGGGCTTTCGAGGGCCTTCGTGGAGCTGTTCCGGCAGGCCGACGCGCAATACATCACCCTCGACAACCCGATGGGCTATGTCGTGCGGCTCGGAGAGGCCGGACTCAGCATGGGGCAGGTTCTCTCCCTCCCGATGGCGCTTCTGGGGCTGATCCTGATCCTCGCGGCGCGGAGGCGTGCATGAGCGGCCTGCTGCCGCTGCTCCTCCGCCGCATCCGTCAGGCCGGTCCGATGACCATCGCGGAGTACATGGGCGAGTGCCTCACCCACCCCG
>CAYTBD010000068.1:4690-9582 GCA_964435755.1 uncultured Rhodobacterales bacterium | reverse complement strand
GTCGAGCAGAAGCTCGATCCGCTCGCGCGCGCTCAGCTTGCCCTTGCCGTGCTGCGCCTCGATCCGCTTCTCGCCGCCGCCGAGACGTGCCGCCTCGCGGCGGCGCTCGAGTTCCTGCAGGACTTTCATGACCGCCTCCACCTCCCATCGTTCCGCGCTGCCTAACGCGTTCTGCGCGTTGACCAAAGGGGAAACTCGCGTATTTGCAAAGGCCGTTCAATAATTTCTGGCAAAGCCGCAAAATTGCAAATCCACCGGATGCGCACAGGCGGCGTGCCGATCGGCACATGGACAAGCCTCTCGCCGGCCGGTATCGCAAGCTGATGACCGCGCGACCAGACGTCCGGTTCCTCGACCGGACCACCCCGCCCCATATCCTGACCCTCGTGCTCGTCGCCGGCCTCGCCGCGATGAACATGAGCGCGTTTCTGCCCTCCCTGCCCCACATGACCGCGTATTTCGGAACCGATTACGCCGTCATGCAGCTCTCCGTCTCGCTCTATCTCGCGATCACGGCGGCGGTGCAGCTCGTGATCGGTCCGGTCTCCGACCGGTACGGCCGGCGCCCGGTCGTCCTTGCCTGCACCGGGATCTTCGTCGCGGCGACCGTCGGCTGCCTCTTCGCCCCGACGGTGGAGATCTTCCTCGTCTTCCGGATGCTGCAGGCCGCCGTCGCGGTGGGCCTCGTGCTGTCGCGCGCCATCGTGCGCGACATGGTTCCCCAGGCGGAAGCCGCCTCGATGATCGGATACGTCACGATGGGCATGGCGCTGGTGCCGATGGTCGCTCCGATGATCGGCGGCGCGCTCGATCAGGCGTTCGGCTGGCACGCGACCTTCGTGCTGCTCGCGGTCTCCGGTCTCCTGCTCGGCGCGCTCGTGTGGTTCGATCTGGGCGAGACGTTCTCTGGGCGCGCGTCGAGCTTCCGCGAGCAGGCGCGGGACTACCCCGAGCTTCTCGCGTCCCGCCGGTTCTGGGGCTACGTCTTCGCGGCCGCCTTCGCCTCGGGATCGTTCTTCGCGTTCCTCGGCGGCGGCCCCTACGTGGCGAGCGAGATCTACGGCCTGTCGTCGTTGTGGTCCGGCGTCGCCTTCGGCGCCCCGGCGATCGGGTACGCGTTCGGCAATTTCCTGTCCGGACGCCTCTCGGTCCGCGTTGGCGTCAACGCGATGATCCTCTACGGCACGCTCGTCTCGACGGCCGGCATGGGGCTTTCCATCGCGCTTACGTCGCTGGGCCTCGGCTCCGCCGTCGTCTTCTTCGGGTTCTGCACCTTCATCGGCATCGGCAACGGGCTGTCGATGCCGAACGCGAGCGCCGGGATGCTCTCGGTCCGCCCCCATCTCGCCGGAACCGCGTCCGGTCTCGGCAGCGCGATCATGATCGGCGGCGGCGCGGCCCTCTCGGCCGTCGCGGGCGTCGTCCTGGAGCTCGGCACGACGAGCCTGCCGCTCCAGCTGCTGATGGGGATCTCGGCCGCCCTGTCGGTCGTCGCGATCCGCTACGTCATCGTCCGCGAGCGGGAGGTCGGCGTCGCCTGACGCTTGCGGAGCCGGGTTTGCAAAGGCTACTTTGCATCAGCAAAGGAGGCCGCATGAAGGTCCACAAGTTCTACGCCGGCGCGAAACTCCGCGAAACGCGGGTGCGGCTCGAGCTCACGCAGAAGGCCTTCGCCGAGAAGCTCGACGTGTCGCTGCCGTATCTCAACCAGATGGAGAACAACAACCGCCCGGTCTCGACCGGCGTCGTTCTCGCGCTGGCCAAGGAATTCGGCTTCGACGTCACGGAGCTGTCGAGCGGAGAGACCGAACGCCTGATCGCCGACATGCGCGAAGCATTGGGCGATCCGGTCTTCGGAGAGGCCGATCCGCCGCTCGCCGATCTGCGCCTCACCGCCTCCAACGCTCCCGCCCTCGCCCGCGCCTTCCTCGAGTTGCACCGCGCCTACCGGCAGGCGCACGAGCGTCTGGCCTCGCTCGACGAGGCGCTCGGGCGCGAAGACAGCCGGGTGCGCGCCTCGCCTTGGGAGGAGGTCCGCGACTTCTTCCACTACTGCGACAACTACGTCGATGCGATCGACCGCGCGGCCGAACGCTTCGCCGGCGCGGGCGACCCAGCCACCGCCGCCGCGACCGCGCTGGAGCGGCTGGGCGTCACCGTGAAAACCGCCGAGCAAGGCGCGATCCGGGGCTACCACACCGACACGCGGGAGCTTCTCCTGTCGGACCGTGCCGCGCCGGCAACGCGCCGGTTCCAGCTCCTGCACCAGGTCGCCCTTCTCGCCCAGAACGACCTTCTCGAAGCCACCCTCGACCTCGCCCGCTTCCAGACCGACGAAGCCCGCGCCATCGCGAAGATCGGCCTCGCCAACTACTTCGCCGGCGCGGCGCTCCTTCCCTACGGCCGCTTTCTCGAGACCGCGCGGCAGATGCGCCACGACCTCGAGGCGCTCGCCCATGCCTTCGGCGCCTCGATCGAACAGGTGGCGCACCGGCTGTCGACCCTGCAACGCCCGGGCGCGAAGGGCATCCCGTTCTTCTTCGTCCGCGTCGATCAGGCCGGCACGATCACCAAGCGCCACTCGGCCACGCGGCTCCAGTTCGCCCGCTTCGGCGGCGCCTGCCCGCTCTGGAACGTGCATCAGGCCTTCGAGACGCCGGGCCGCTTCATCCGCCAGCTCGCCGAGACGCCCGACGGCATCCGCTACTTCTGCCTCGCCCGCGACGTGCAGAAGCCGGGCGGCTCGTTCCGGGCGCCGGTTCGCCGCTACGCGATCGGACTCGGTTGTGAAGTGAAACATGCGGGCGATCTGGTGTATGCTGACGGCATGGACCTGACGAACCCGCGCGCCTTCGAGCCCATCGGCATCTCCTGCCGCATCTGCGAGCGGCGGAATTGCCACCAGCGCTCGGTCCCGCCGCTCGAACGGCGGCTCCGGGTCGACCACGACCTGCGCGGCACGCTCCCCTACGAGATCGGCGACTGATGCTGAAGGCGCTGGTCATCGCCCTGACGACCAGCTACGCCGCCTGGTTCATCGAGCGCCACGAGACCCGGGTTCTCTACCCGTTCGACGACACCTACACCGCCGTGGCCGAGACCGGCGAGACGCGGCTGGCCGAGAGCCGCTTCGCCACCCGGGACGGCGAGAGCCTCGTGGTCTGGACCGCGCCGCCCGCGCCGGGGCGCCCCACGGTGCTCTACCTGATGGGCAACGCGGGCACCCTCGCCGACCGGGCGGAGCGGTTCTCGCTCCTGCTCGACGACGGACTGGGCCTCGTCACCTTCGCCTATCGCGGCTCCAGCGGATCGACCGGACGCCCCAGCGAGGACGCCCTGACCGACGACGCCTTCGCCATCGCCGCAGACCTTCCGGGCCGCGCGGACGCCGGGGCCGGCCGCCTGATTCTCTACGGCGAAAGCCTGGGCTCCGCGGTCGCGGTCAAGCTCGCGGCGGCGGGCCTCGGCGACGCGGTCATCCTGCAATCGCCCTTCGCCTCGATCCGCGATCTCGCGGAGGTCCAGTATCCGGGCGAGGACGTGGCGCGGCTCTTCACCCAGACATGGGACACCCGCGTCGCGATCCGGGGCGTGACCCAGCCGCTCCTGATCCTGCACGGCACGCGCGACAGGCTCGTCCCCCTCGCGCAGGGAGAAGAGCTGCTCGCGCGGGCGGGGTCGCGCAACAAGGCGCTGCACGCGGTCCACGGCCAGGGCCATACCGGCCTCTGGACGCCCGACGCGCGTGCCGCGATCCTCGTTTTCCTGCGGTCCTTCTGACGCCGTCAGGCCTCGGCCGTCAGCATCCCGTAGAGCTCGTCCTTGAGCGTCGCCCGCTTCTTGCGAAGCTCCGTCTCGGCCTCTCCCGACATCGGCTCCACCAGCGTCTCGGCCCGGTGAACCTGCCGGTTGACCTCGTGATAGGCTTCCATGGTCCGGGCGAAATGCGCGTCGCTCTCTTTCAGCTGGTGGATCCGGTCTGCGAATTCGGGAAAATCCGCGACCAGCTCGTGCGGGGTGTGAGTCATGTGAACCTCCTTGTGTTTTGCCCGATCTTCGCGGGCGCCCGGGCGCCCGTCTTTGACCGGCGTCAAGTCGGTGTCAACGGCGCGCCTTTCGCCAGCCGGCGGCGCGCGCCTCGGCTTCGGTGCAGAACCAGCGTTCCCCGCGGGAAGGGGCGATGCGGGTGGCGGTGTAGTTCTCCTGTCCGGGCACGTGAAAGATCCGGCCGTTCGACGAGATGTTGCCCTTGATGACACAGCTTCCCGGCGGCGCCTGCGGCTCGGGCTGCGCGGCCGAACGGAACGCCTCGGGCGCGGCCATGTCCGAGCCGAAGATGCCGCGTCCCGCCACGACCGCCGCCTTCTCGATCTCGAGATAGCGGTCCGAATAGCGCAGGTAGGCGCGGGCGAGTCCGGCCGCGACGATCGCCGCGCCCATGTCCCTGCCCGCCACGCTGCAGGTCCCGACGGTCCGGCCATAGCGGTCGGTGTTCCGCCTCTCGCACACGGCCCGGCGGCCGCCGAAGAGCCGCGCGACCTCCGCGCCGGACCATTCGCCGCACAGCCACACCGTGCCGTCGGGGCGGGTGCAGGTCTGGTCGCGCTCCGGCGCGTCGATGCCGAAGAGGCGGACCGTCTCGCCGCCGATGCGGATCGTGTCGCCGTCGATGACCGCGACGCGGCCATCCGGCCCCGCGAGCGCCATTCCGGCGGCGAGCACCGCCGCGGCGACAAGTCCGAACCTCACCATGCGCCCAGATACCGGCGGCCGCGCCTCCGCCGCAACAGGGAACGTTAACCTTCGTTAACGGAGGTTGCCGATCTGCCGCGCGCGCGGCGCGGCGGGGGCTCAGCGCATGTCGGGCGCGAACTTGAGGATGACCGGAACGA
>CAYTBD010000068.1:0-4680 GCA_964435755.1 uncultured Rhodobacterales bacterium | reverse complement strand
GAGGTGACGGTCGAGGAACCCCTCGAACTGCCCGAGCGCGCCGTGAAGCTCGCCGCCGCGCGTCCGCGCATCGGGCTGGCCGACCGCCTGGAGAAATCCGTTCGTCGTTTCGGCGAGCGCGTGGATATGACCGTCGAGGGCGTGATGATCCGCATCGAGCAGCCCGAATCCGCGCTCCAGCCGCGCGTCGAGCGACTGGAGCCTCGGGAAATAGTGGTGATCCTCGATGTTGTGGTGCCCATGCAGCTCGTTCAGCAGAAATCCCGCATAGCGCGCGGTCTCGGCCGCGTGCCGCCGCTCGTCGGCGCGGCCGTCGAGATACCCCTCCGATCCGGTCCGCAGCCGCGTCAGCACCTCCCGGAACATCAGGTGCCGTTCGAGCCAGAACCGGGTCAGGCCGTCGAAGTTGGGATGCCGCTCCCACGTGCCGCGCGGGTGCTCCTCGAGCAGCACGCGAAGCGCGTCGGGCAGCCCCGTGCGATGTGAAAGATCGTCCATGGCGAGGACCTATGTGCCGGCCCGCGCCATGTCGAGAGAGGGCGCGCACAGGTCCTGTTCACCGCTGCGCCGTGCGCCACCGCGGATGAATCCAGGGTTCGAGGTTGGCCGGAGGCAGCCGCCGTCCCAGGATGTGGTCGGCGGCTTTCTCGCCCACCATGATCGACGGCGCGTTGGTGTTGCCGTTCGTGACCTGCGGGAAGATCGAGCTGTCGGCGACCCGGAGGCCGTCGACGCCGATCACCCGGCACTCCGGATCGACGACCGCCATCGGATCGTCCGCCCGCCCCATCCGGCAGGTGCCGCAGGGGTGATAGGCGCTCTCGGCGTGTTCGCGGATGAAGGCGTCGATCTCCGCGTCGCTCTGCGCCCCCGGGCCCGGCTGGATCTCCTCGTCGCGATAGTCGTCGAACGCGGGCCGGGTCAGGATCTCGCGTGTCAGACGGATCGCCCGCCGGAACTCGCGCCAGTCCTCGTCGTGGCTCATGTAGTTGAACAGGATCGACGGCGCCGCCGCCGGATCGGCGGAGCGCAGCGCCACCCGCCCGCGCGAGCGCGACCGCATCGGCCCGACATGCGCCTGGTAGCCGTGGCCCTTCACCGCCGCGCGGCCGTCGTAGCGCACCGCGAGCGGCAGGAAGTGGAACTGGATGTCGGGATACTCGATGCCCGCCTCGGACCGGATGAAGCCCGTGGCCTCGAACTGGTTCGAGGCGCCCACCCCGCCGCGCGTCGCGAGCCAGAGCGCCCCGGCCTTCGCCTTGCCCCAGAGCGACCAGTGCGAATAGAGCGTGATCGGCCGCTTGCACCGCATCTGGACATAGACCTCGAGGTGGTCCTGCAGGTTGGCGCCCACCCCCGGCCGGTCCGCGACCACGTCGATGCCGTGCCGGGCGAGATCCTCCGCCGGCCCGACGCCCGACAGCATCAGAAGCTTCGGCGAGTTGATCGACGAGGCCGCCACGATCACCTCGCGCCGCGCGGCGATCGTCTCGACCCGACCGCGCCGCCGGATCTCGAGCCCCACGGCCCGCCCCGCCTCGATCACGATCCGCTGCGCGAGGCCGCGCACGAGCCGGCAGTTGGGCCTTCGAAGCGCCGGCTTGAGATAGGCGTTGGCGGCCGACCATCGCCGCCCGCGCCAGATCGTGGCTTCCATCGCGCCGAAGCCTTCCTGGCGCTGGCCGTTGTAATCGTCCGTGGCCCCGTATCCCGCCTCGATCCCCGCCCTGATGAAGGTTTGCACCAGCGGGTTCTCGCGCTTGCCCCGGATCACGTGCAGGGGCCCGTCGCTCCCCCGCCAGGCCGGATCGCCCTCGCCGCCCCCGTGCCAGTGCTCCATCCGCCGGTAGTAGGGCAGCACGTCGGCGAAGCCCCAGCCGTCCGCGCCCATCTCGGCCCAGGTGTCGAAGTCCCGGGCATGCCCGCGCACGTAGACCATGCCGTTGACCGACGACGAACCGCCCACGACCTTGCCGCGCGGCACCGCCATGCGGCGGCCGTTCAGATGCGGCTCGGGCTCCGACCGGAACCCCCAGTCGTAAAGCGGCATGTTCATCGGATAGGACAGCGCCCCCGGCATCTGGATGAACGGGCCCGCGTCCGACCCGCCATGCTCCACGACGACGACCTCGTGCCCGGCCTCCGACAGACGGTAGGCCAGCGCGCATCCCGCCGACCCGGCGCCGACGATGACGTAATCGGCTTCCATCACGCGCTCCCGGGCCGGGAGTGACGATCCGGACTCCGGCTGCACGGGTCGTTTGACAGCCTTGCCTCAGTAGGGCGCATCGACGCGCCCCATCCCGACGTAGACGGATTTGACCTGGGTGAAATGCTCCACGGCCGCCGCCGCGTTCTCGCGCCCGATCCCGGAGGCCTTGACGCCACCGAACGGCAGTCCCGCCGGCGTCAGGTTGTAGCTGTTGATCCAGCAGCTTCCCGCCTCGATCCGCGCGATCACCCGGTGCGCGCGGGCGAGGTCGCGCGTGAAGACGCCAGCCGACAGCCCGTATTCGGTGGCGTTCGCGCGCGCGATCACCTCCTCCTCGCCCTCGAAGTCGAGCACGCACATCACGGGGCCGAAGATCTCCTCCCGCGCGATCGTCATCCCGTCGGTGACGCCTGCGAAAACCGTGGGCTCCACGAACCACCCGGGCCGGTTCGACCGCCGCCCGCCGGTCACGAGATCCGCCCCCTCGGCCACGCCTTGTTCGATGTAGCCCAGCACGATCTCCATCTGCCGCTCGGTCGCCAGCGGCCCGAAGTTCACCGCCTCGTCGAGCGGGTCGCCCATCGCGACGCCCTTGAGGCGCTCGCGCAGGCGGTCGAGAAAGGCGTCACGGAAGCCTCTTTCGACAAACACCCGCGTCCCGTTCGAACAGACCTGCCCGGAGGAGTAGAAGTTGCCGAGGATCGCGCCGGAGACCGCATCGTCGAGATCGGCGTCGCCGAAGACGATGAGCGGCGACTTGCCGCCGAGTTCCATCGTCACGTGCCGCATCCCCTCGGCGGCGGTCGCGTAGACCTTGCGGCCGGTCGGCACCGATCCGGTCAGCGAGACCTTGGCCACGCGGGCATCGGTGATCAGCACCTGGCCCACCGTCCCGCCGCCCTGCACCACGTTGAAGACGCCCGGCGGCGCCCCCGCCTCGGTCAGGATCTCGGCCACCTTGAGCGCGGCGAGCGGCGTCTCCTCGGACGGCTTGAAGACCATCACGTTGCCGCAGGCGAGCGCGGGCGCGCCCTTCCAGCAGGCGATCTGCGTGGGGTAGTTCCACGCCCCGATGCCCACGCAGACCCCCAGCGGCTCGCGGATCGTGTAGGCCCAGTCGTCCCCGAACTGCATCCGCTCGCCGGCGATCGAGCCCGCCAGCATCCCGAAATACTCCAGCGCGTCGGCCCCGCTCGCGGCATCCGCGACCAGCGTCTCCTGCAGCGGCTTGCCGGTGTCGAGCGTCTCGATCTCCGAGAGTTCGCGGTTCCGCTCCCGCATGATCCCGGCCGCCCGGATCAGGATGCGCCCCCGCTCCACCCCCGGCATCGCCGCCCAGTCCCGCCGCGCGGCCTCGGCGGCGGCGAGCGCCTGTTGCACGACGGCGGGCGTCGCCTCGTGGACGGTCGCGAGATGGCTTTCGTCGTAGGCGTAGAGGCAGGCGATCTCGGCGCCCGCGTCGTCTTCGAGATAGCGGCCGTTCACGTAATGGCTGGCGGTGGGTTGCGCGTCTCGTCTCATGTCATTCTCCCCGCGGAAACCGCTGGCTTTCGGCGTTCATGCCGGTGTGTCCCCGGCCGCGCGTCCGGGTCGCGTCCGCGCGCATCATGCGCGGCTCTCCAGCAACCGGTCGAGATAGTCGAGCACCAGCGCCGCCGCGGCCCCGGGGTCTGCCGTCCCGAGCCCGTGCCGGATGTAGAGCCCGTCGATCAGCGCCCCGATCCCGGCCGCCGCGGCCTCGGCCCTGTCGCCCACCAGCGGCCGGAGGTCGTGGACGAGGTTGGACCGGAGCCGGCCCTTGTAGACCGCCAGAAGCCGCTCCGCCTGCGGGCTCGTCTGGGCGGTCACGTAGAAGGTGAGCCACGCGGCGATCACCTCGGGGCGGAAGTTCACCGGCGCGAAGCTCGCCCGGACGATCCCCTCGAGCCGCGCGCGCGGCGTCGCCGCACCGTCGAGCGCCGCCCGCACCTCCTCGCCGTAGAGCCGCAGGATGTGCCGCATCGCGGAGATCAGCAGCGCCTCCTTGGTGCCGAAGTAGTGGTGCGCAAGCGCGCTCGACACGCCCGCGGCCTTCGCGATCTGGCTCATCGTCACGTCGGCCGACCCGCGCAGACCGACCTCGCGGATCGTCGCTTTGACAAGCGCCTCGCGTCGGATAGGCTCCATTCCAAGTTTCGGCATGATCGGCCTTTCGCGTCGACAGTCGGACTTCGATCTCTTATGTGACTTGTCAACGATCTCTTAATTGACTCGTCAATCAACATAATGACAGGGAGCGACCACATGCTCAAGACCACACTTTCCGCCATCGCGATCTCGGCCGCCGCGAGCGGGGCCTTCGCCGACTGCGAGACCATCGTCTTCTCCGACGTCGGATGGACCGACATCACGGCCACGACCGCGGTCGCCACGACCGTGCTCGAGGCGCTGGGCTACGACACCGACATCAAGGTGCTCTCGGTGCCGGT
>CAYTBD010000067.1:0-9712 GCA_964435755.1 uncultured Rhodobacterales bacterium | reverse complement strand
CGGCCACCTCGTTCTGGCCCTCGCCGTCTTCGCCCAATTCCTTCTGGATCGCTTTCATCTGCTCGTTGAGGTAGTACTCGCGCTGGGTGCGCTCCATCTGGCTCTTCACGCGGCTCTTGATCTTCTTCTCGACCTGCAGGACCGACATTTCGCCCTGCATCAGGCCGAAGACCTTCTCGAGCCGTTCGCCCACGTCGAGCGTCTCCAGAAGCTCCTGCTTCTGGGCGACCTCGATGCCGAGATGACCCGCCACCATGTCGGCGAGCTTGGCGGGGTCCTTCGCTTCGGAGACGGAGGCGAGCGCTTCCTCGGGGATGTTCTTCTTGATCTTCGAGTAGCGCTGGAATTCCTCTGCGACGGAGCGGGTGAGCGCCGTCACGGTGGCCTCGTCGCCATCGGTCTCCTCCAGCTCGACCGCATCGGCCTCGAAGAACACCTCGTTGTCGAGGAACTCGGTGATCTTCACGCGGGTCTTGCCCTCGACGAGCACCTTCACCGTGCCGTCGGGCAGCTTGAGAAGCTGGAGCACATTGGCCAGCACGCCCATGCGGAAGATGCCGTCCGCCGTGGGATCGTCCACCGCCGGGTCCACCTGGCTCGACAGCAGAATCTGCTTGTCGTCCTGCATCACCTCCTCGAGCGCACGCACGGATTTCTCGCGGCCGACGAAGAGCGGCACGACCATGTGCGGAAACACGACGATGTCGCGCAGCGGCAGGACGGGATAGGACGTATGAGTTTGCTCGGACATTCACGTTCCTTTGTTGGCAAGAAGGCTCTGGCCCCGCTCGGCGGCAACGCTTGGCCTTCTCCGGGTTAACGCCTCAATATGTGGGGCCATGGGCCCGTCGTTCAACCACGTCCGGCAACCAGATCCGGAGGTCGTTGCGGGCATCCTGCCCCCCGCCCCGGCGCGGGGCAAGGGCGATCGCGAAGAAAGATCGCCCCCGCCAACGACGACGCGGTGAGGGCACGATTGATCACGCCCCCGTGCCCCGTCTTGCGAGACGTTGTATTCATTGGCATACTCCGGCCGCGTCATAGAAACACCGGCAATGCCATGTCCGCCATCACCGCAAGACTCGCCACCCGCCTCGGAGCGCTCTGCCGCAATGCGGCCGCCGCGCTCGTCGCGGGCGTGTGGCGAAAGGCGTCCGTCGCGGAGGTCCGCGACAGGCTCGCCGCGCTTGCGGTGCGCGATCAGGTCGCGGTCGTCGGCGGCATTCTTGCCGCGCTCCTGCTCCTCAGCCTCGTCGCGGCGCAGTTCGGCATCGTCGGCATGCTTGTCTTCTGGCTGACGGTCGTTCTCGTCGTCAACTGACCGCCTCCGAACCGCGCATCTCCGCACAGCGATTATGCAGCGCTGGCCGAGCAGGCGGTATGCAAATGCATGCCATTGAAAATTCTCACGAATTCGCGACCTGAGTGATCCTTCCGGTCGTGCCGGGCGTATCTCCGGGCATTCGCATCCTCGAATGGAGAATGGCAATGGAATTCGGACTCGGACTACTGACCTTCGGAACGCTCGGCTTCGGCGTGGTCTTCGGCTATCTCAGCGTGCGCGCGACGGAGAAGCTGAGGAACAGCGACGCGCCCAAATCCTCCCTTTCCCGCGACGGCATCGAGGAACGTCTCGCCGCCGCAGCCGCAAACAAGACCTGACGGACCAGCGACGGGCCGCCGCTCCCGGGCGGCCCGTCACACCCGCGGGATGTCGCCCTCCTCCCGCTGCGCATGGAAACGCGCCTCGAACGCCGCAAAGCGTCCCCCGGCGATCGCAGTGCGGATCCCCTCCATGAGCTCCTGGTAGTAATGGAGATTGTGCCAGGTCAGCAGCATGGACGAGATGATCTCGCCCGATCTGAAGACATGGTGGAGATAGGCGCGAGAGTAGTTCCGGCACGCGGGACAGGCGCAATCCGCATCGAGCGGCCGCGGATCGTCCTGGTGGCGCGCGTTCTTGATGTTCACGACCCCGCGCCGTGTGAACGCCTGCCCGGTGCGGCCCGAGCGCGAGGGCAACACGCAATCCATCATGTCGATCCCGCGCTTCACCGCGCCGACGATGTCGTCGGGCTTGCCCACGCCCATGAGATATCTCGGCTTCTCGACGGGCAGCATGTCGGGCGCGTGGTCGAGCACGCCGAACATCGCCTCCTGTCCCTCGCCAACGGCGAGCCCGCCGACGGCGTAGCCGTCGAAGCCGATCTCCCTCAGCTTCGCGGCGCTTTCCTCGCGAAGCTCGCGCTCCAGTCCGCCCTGCTGGATCCCGAAGAGCGCATGCCCCGGCCGGTCTCCGAACGCCTCCCTGCTGCGTGCCGCCCACCGCATCGAGAGGCGCATCGACTTTTCGATGCGCGCGCGGTCGGCGGGCAGCGCCGGGCACTCGTCGAAGCACATCACGATGTCGGAGCCGAGAAGCCTCTGGATTTCCATCGACCGTTCGGGCGAGAGCGTATGCTTGGAGCCGTCGATATGGCTCCGGAACGTCACGCCGTCCTCGGTCAGCTTGCGAAGCTCCGCGAGGCTCATGACCTGGAAGCCGCCCGAATCGGTCAGGATCGGCCGCGACCAGTTCATGAAGCTGTGCAGTCCGCCCAGCCGGGAGATCCGCTCCGCGGTCGGTCGCAGCATCAGATGATACGTGTTGCCGAGGAGGATATCGGCCCCTGTCGCCCGGACGCTTTCGGGCAGCATCGCCTTCACCGTGCCGGCCGTGCCGACCGGCATGAAGGCCGGTGTGCGGATCTCGCCGCGCGGGGTCGAGATCACGCCCGTCCGCGCCTTCCCGTCCGTCGCATCGAGGTTGAATTCGAATTTCGAGGCCATTCCAACGTCCGCCGCCCGATCCGCGCTTCGTTACACCACCACCGGCCGGGATAACAATCGAAGGAATTCGGCGCGATCACTGGACGTGTCCTGCGCTATTCCTTATATCTTCACTCAACTAATCCAGCGAGTGTACCGATGAGCGCAGAAACGTCCGAGATGCTCGAGGGGACTCCCCTCATCCGCCCCTCGTCCACCGAGCATCCGCTCTACGACACCATCGTCGACGCCTGCCGATCCGTCTTCGACCCCGAGATCCCGGTCAATATCTTCGATCTCGGCCTCGTCTACACGATCGACATTTCCGACGAGGGCGACGTCACGATCATCATGACCCTCACAGCGCCGGGATGCCCGGTCGCGGGCGAGATGCCCGGCTGGGTCGCCGATGCCGTCGAGCCGCTCCCGGGCGTGAAGACCGTGAGTGTCGAACTGACCTGGGATCCGCCGTGGGGCATGGACATGATGTCGGACGAGGCGCGGCTCGAACTGGGCTTCATGTAACCCCTCAGCCGGACCGACAGCCGTTGACGGACGCCGGGCGGGACGCCTGCGCACCGTCGGCGCGTCCTGATCGCGCTGATCTGGCGGACGATCAACATCGCCGACGAAAGCCGCGACCGCCCGAGGTTTCACGGCGCGACCCACCCGACCGACCGCGCGGAAGCACGGAGCCGCAGCCTCGCCCCGCGCAACGGGGCAGCCCGTCTGCCCTTGCGTCTTGCGGATCCGGCCTCCCGCCTTGCGACACGCCTCCGAAGGCATTACCTTGAAACCAAGGCAAATCAGAGGTTGCGCCCCATGTTCGGCATATCCGGCAAGCAAGCCGTGACGATAACCCCCGCCGCCGCGAAGCAGATCTCGCGGCTGATGGACAAGGACGGCCACAAGGGTCTGCGCATAGGCGTCAAGAAGGGCGGTTGCGCAGGCATGGAATACACCATGGACTACGCCGCGGAGATCGACCCCCACGACGAGGTGGTCGAACACGACGGCGCACGCGTGATGATCGCGCCGATGGCCCAGATGTTCCTGTTCGGCACGGAGATCGACTACGAGATCTCGCTCCTCGAGGCCGGCTTCAGGTTCCGCAATCCCAACGTGTCCGACGCCTGCGGGTGCGGCGAATCGGTCAAGTTCAAGGATGTCGAGGAGCTTTCGGCGGACCGCGACGCCTGAGCGCCCCTCACCTCGTCTGCTGGAGATGGACGTAGGTTTCGGCGTAGCGCTTCGTCAGATGCTCGCCGGCGGCGATGACCCGGCCCGATCCGAGCGGCGCGACGTTGGTGTCGTAGGACGGATTGAAGAACAGCGGCACCGAGATTCTCTCCTCCGGCCCTCCGATGACGCGATGCGGGGTCGCCTTCACCGCTCCGTTCGTCCACATCTCGAGCATCTCGCCGAAATTTATCACGAACTCTCCCGGTTCGGCCCGGACCGGCAGCCACGATCCGTCCGGCAGCCGGACCTCGAGACCGGCCCGGCCGTCCGTCGCCAGCAGCGTGAGACAGCCGTAATCGGTATGCGCCGCGATGCCGAAGTCCCTCTCGCCCGCCCAGTCCGGCCGCGCCGGATAGTAGTTGCCGCGCAGCAGCGCCATGGGCTTGTCGAACTTGTCGTCGAAATACGCCCGATCCGCACCGATCGCCCAGGCGATCCCACGCAGAAGCTCGAGCGCGACGCCACGCGCCTTCGCGAAATAGCCCTCCACGACCGGCCGGAACTCCGGCGGCGCCTCGGGCCACGGCGTCGGCGCGTAGACCGAAAGACGCGCCATCGGATCGCTTTCCGGCAGCGTCACGCCGCAGTCGAAGACCTCCTTGTAGTCGGGGTTGGCGGCCGGATCGACCTGTTCGGACTGCGGCGCGCCCCAACCGCGATTAGATCCCGTCCGCGCCATGTCGACGGCGCGCTTGACGCGGTCGGGCTGATGGAAGAACGCGCGGTAGCAGGCGATCGTCCGCGCAACCTCCTCGCCCGAGATCGCGGTGTTGCCCAGCGTCAGGAAACCCGTCTCCCGCGTGCCCTCGCGCACGGCGGCGAGCGCGTCCGCGTCACCGGTCCGAAGGGCGCTTGCGTCGATCCTCGGGATCATTTCCTCACCTCCGGCGTTTCGATGAGCCGTCTTGACCCTCGCAGTCTTCCTTGCCACCCCTGTCACGAAGATCACAAGAGGAGAGTCCGATGCGCCGCAAGCTTGCCGCCGGCAACTGGAAGATGAACGGGACCGCCGGGAGCCTGATCGAAATCGACGCGCTCATAGCCGGGCATCCCGCTCCGTCGGTCGATATCCTGATCTGCCCGCCCGCGACGCTGATCTCGCGCATGGCCGGCCGCACCGGGCGGAGCCCGATCGCGCTCGGCGGACAGGATTGCCACTCCGACGCATCGGGCGCGCATACCGGCGACATCTCGGCCGCCATGCTCGCCGACGCCGGGGCGACGCATGTCATCGTCGGCCATTCCGAGCGCCGGGCCGATCACGCGGAGACCGACGACGTGGTTCGCGCCAAGGCCGAGGCGGGGCTCGACGGCGGGCTGACCGCCATCGTCTGCGTCGGCGAGACGCTCGAGGAGCGCGAGGCGGGCCGCGCGCTCGAGACCGTGGGCGGGCAGCTTGCCGGGTCCATCCCGCAGCGCGCGACCGGCGCGACGCTCGTCGTGGCCTACGAGCCGGTCTGGGCCATCGGCACCGGAAAGGTCGCGACGCCCGAGGAAATCGGCGAGGTGCACGCCTTCATCCGCTCCGAACTGACCACCCGCTTCGGCAAGGAGACGGCAGACGAGATCCGCATCCTCTACGGCGGATCGGTCAAGGCGTCGAACGCCGCCGAGGTATTCGCCGTGGGCGACGTCGACGGCGCGCTTGTCGGCGGGGCCTCGCTGAAAGCCGCCGACTTCTCGCCGATCATCGAAGCGCTCGAGGACTCCGGTGGCTGACGTCACCGCAGGTCCGCCCAAGGCCGCGCGCGCGGAATCGCTGGGCGGGCGGCTTCTGAGATACAGCGCGTACCTCTTCGCGGGCATCTGCCTTCTGCCCATGGTCGCCGTCGGGATCGCGGCGCTGCAGGGGGGCGGCGACACGATCGCGTCGCTCGCCGCCACGGTTCTGCCGCGCTATACCTTCGCGACGCTGGCGCTCGTCGTGCTGGTCGCGATCGGCACCGGACTCATCGGGGTCGGCGCGGCGTGGCTCGTGACGATGACCCGGTTTCCGGGAAGCCGCGTTCTCGAGGTCGCGCTGGCCCTGCCGCTGGCCTTTCCGGCCTACGTGCTGGCCTATGCCTATACCTATTTCCTCGACCACCCCGGCCCGGTGCAGGCGCTGTTGCGCGACGTCACCGGATGGGGCCCCCGCGACTACTGGTTCCCCGAGATCAGGTCGCTCGGCGGAGCGGCGGCGATGCTGACGCTGGTGCTCTATCCCTATGTCTATCTGCTGGCGCGCGCGGCCTTTCTCCAGCAGAGCGCGACCGCCTTTCTCGCGGCGCGCGCGCTCGGGCGGACGGCCTGGGGCGCGTTCCGCGCGGTCAGCCTGCCGATGGCCCGCCCGGCGATCGCGGGCGGCGTCCTCCTCGCCATCATGGAGACCATCGCCGACTTCGGGACGGTCGCCTATTTCGGCGTCCAGACCTTCGCGACCGGCATCTACACGAGCTGGTTCGCCCTGGCCGACAGGGCGGCGGCGGCGCAGCTCGCGCTCTGCCTGCTCGCCTTCGCGCTCCTTCTCGCCATTCTCGAGCGGGTGCAGCGGGGCGCCGCGCGCCATCACGCGGTCGGCGCGCGGCACGAGCGGATGCCCCCTGCCCCCCTCACCGGCTGGAAGGCGGCGGGCGCGGTGGTGGCCTGCGGCATCCCGGTGCTTTTCGGCTTCGCGCTGCCGGTCGTCCTGCTCCTCATCATGGGGATCGGCTCGGGGCAGGACCTGCTCAGCGCGCGCTATCTGGGCTTCCTGCGGAATTCCGTGACGCTGGCCAGCGTCGCCGCGGTGGTGACCGTCTTCGGCGCGGTGCTCATCGGCTTCACCCAGCGGCTCCAGAATTCGCCCGCGACGGAGGCGGCGGCCCACATCGCGCGGATCGGCTATGCCGTGCCGGGAGGCGTGATCGCCGTGGGGCTGCTCGTTCCATTCGCCGGGTTCGACAACGCGCTCGATGCCTGGATGCGGTCGACCTTCGGGATCTCGACGGGGCTGCTCTTCACCGGGTCGATCTGGCTTCTGGTCGTGGCCTATCTCGTGCGGTTCATGGCCGCGGCGCTGTCCGCCTACGACGGGGGACAGTCCACGATCCATTCCAACATGGACGCGGTCGCCCGGACCCTCGGCCATTCACCGGCGGGGATGCTCCGTCGGGTCCACCTGCCGATCCTGCGGCCCTCGGTCCTGACAGCCCTCCTCATCGTCTTCGTCGACGTGATGAAGGAATTGCCGGCGACGCTCATCATGCGGCCGTTCAACTTCGACACTCTGGCGGTGCAGGCTCACAGGCTCGCCTCGGACGAGCGGCTGAGCGGTGCCGCGGTGCCGAGCCTCGTGATCGTTGCGGTGGGGCTCCTGCCGGTGGTCCTCGTCTGCCGGGGGCTCGGCCAGAGGCGCAGCGAGCCGCGGGTAGGGTTCACCCCCGAGACGTAGGCGTCCGGGGGGCGGACGGGGGAGCAAGTGGCCGATCCAACTCCCGACAGCGCGGCCATGGCTCAGTCCGCCGCGTCGCGGCCCCGGCTCTTCGCGCGCTCCCGGGCCGACGGGCTTTGCGACGGCACGAAGGGCACCTCGGCGACCTCGGCGGGCACCGGCCGTCCGCTTTCCTCGGCATAGGCGTCGGGCAGTTCCACCTCGAGCGGCGTGTCGACCTCGCTGAGGCTCCATGGCACGTAGCCGAGCGCGATGTTGGTTTCGAGCTCCGGCGACCACCACGGCGAGGTGACGTAGCCGCAGCGCATGCCGCCGGCCGCGCGGATCAGCCAGAAATCCGGCGCGTAGTCGGTGACGGGACGACCGCCCATCTTGAGGCCGACGAGCTTGAGGCTGAAGGGATAGCTGCCCGCCTCGATCGCGGCGCGCTGCTTTTCCAGCGCCTCGCGGCCGATGTATCCCGCGGTCTTCTTGCGCGGCACCTGATAGGCGAGGTTGACCTGGAACGGCGAGGTCTCTGCGTCCATGTCCTGCCCCCAGCTGAGGATGCCGGCGGCGATGCGGCGGTGGTGGCCGGGCGCTATCACGCGCAGGTCGTAGCGCGCGCCGGCCTTCAGGATGGCGTACCAGACGTCTTCGGCCGCGCGCATCGCGTTGCGCACGTAGACCTCGTAGCCCTTTTCGCCGGAAAAGCCCGTGCGCGAGACCAGCACGTTGGCGCCGCCGATCTCGGTCTCCATCAGCCCGTAGTACGGCAGTTCGTGCAGGTCCTCTCCGACGATGTCGGTCATCAGATCCTCCGACAGCGGACCCTGGATCTGGAGCGGGGCGACATCGATCTCGTCGATCTCGACATCCCAGCGGCGGGGCGTGTTGACGCCCTGGAGCCAGAGCATGAGGTCGCTGTCGGAGATCGAGAACCAGAATTCGGTCTTCGAGAGCCGGAGCAGGACCGGATCGTTCAGGATGCCGCCCTTGTCGTTGCACAGAATGCAGTACTTGCCGTGCATCGGCCGGATGCGCGTCGCGTCACGGGTGATGACGGTATCGACGAACGCCTCGGCATCGGGGCCGCGGACGGCGATCTGCCGCTCGACCGCGACGTTCCAGAGCGTCACGCCCTCCACCAGCGCGCGGTACTCCACCATCGCGCCGCCGTCCTCGGGACGGACGTAGCCGCGCGGATGGTACATCCGGTTGTAGACCGTCGCGCGCCAGCACCCGGCCTCGATGGAAAGATGCCAGAACGGCGACTTGCGCACCCGCGTGGAAACGAGCATCTCCACGGGGGTGGGCCCGGTCTGGCGCAGGTTGACGGGCACGATCCGGTCGGACTGATCGACGCCGGAGACGTTCGGGTTTGCGATGGTCGAAGGGGCTGTCGACATGGGCGGGTCCTCCTTTCCGCTCAGGTCTGGTCCCAACCCGCGCTGGAAAGGCCGGTTCCTTTCGGCAGCTTCCCCGTCGCTTTCCGACGGGCGTCCTGCGGCGCCGCGACGAAAAAGGGCGCGCCACTGGCGCGCCCTCCTGATCGTCGGCGATGCCCGGTCGGGGCCTCGCGCGCCGGGTCTTATTCCCAGCCGGCCGAGTTCAGCACCTCGACCGCCGCATCGACATTGTCGGCGATTTCGGAGAGCTCGATGGTGTCGGGCCGGAAGATGCCGAGTTCCGCCACGGAGGGCGCAAGTCCGACGCCCGGGACCGCGGGATACTCGTCGTTGCCGGCCGAGAAGTACTCCTGCGCCTGATCCGACGCGAGGTACTCGAGGAAGCGCACCGCGTTCTCCCGGTTCGGAGCATTCGCCGCGACGCCGCCGCCGGAGATGTTCATATGCGCGCCGATGCTGCTCTGGTTGGGGAAGACCCAGCCGATGTTGGCGAGCTGTTCGGGAGACACCTGATCGTCGCCCTTCCGGATGATCCGGGCGAAGTAGTAGGTGTTCGACATCGCGATGTCGCACTCGCCCGAGGCGATGCCCCGGAGCTGGTCGGTGTCGCCGCCCTGCGGCGCGCGCGCGAAGTTGTCCACCACGCCTTCGGCCCAGTCCTGAACCGCGTCGCGGCCCAGATGCGCGATCAGCGCGGCCGTGATGTTCTGCGTGTAGACGTTCGTGGAGGACCGGATGCAGACCTCGCCCTCGTATTCGGGATTGGCGAGATCCTGATAGGTCTGCGGCGGGTTCTCGACGTCGGTCTTGTCATAGAACAGGATGCGCGCGCGCTGCGAGAAGGCGAACCAGCGGTCCTCGT
>CAYTBD010000066.1:0-9889 GCA_964435755.1 uncultured Rhodobacterales bacterium | reverse complement strand
GATGGCGGAGTTGTTGAGAAAGCAGAAACCGCCCGCGAGGTCGGAAAACGCGTGATGCCCCGGGGGCCGGCAGAGGGAGTAGGCCGCCGTCTCCCCCGCGAGGATCAGATCCGCGCCCGCGACCGCCGTCTGCGCCGACCAGTAGGCCGACTCCCAGGTATGCTCGGCGATGGGACAGGCCGTGTCGGCCTGATGGAACCCCGCCTGCCCGATCGCGGATTTCGGATAGCTGTCGGTCCGGTTCGCCGGATGAATGTTCGGAATGACCTCGTCCGAGGCGCCGTCGATCCGCATCCAGCGGGTATGGATCGTCCGGAGAAACCGGAGGTATTCGGGGCTGTGCACGGCGGCGACCGGCCCGAGGCCAGCATCGGACGGCGCGGAAAAGGTGCACCCCGCCTCCTCCGCCGCGGCCTTGAGGACGGCGATGCGCCCGGGCTGTTCGGGGCTGCGCGACACCACGCCGTTCGCCATGAAATGCCGGGGGTCGTGCTTCCACTGCCGATCGTCGAAAACCGCTCTCATGTCCGTCTCCCAAGCCGTCTGAAGGCGTCGCCCTCCACCACCATCACGGTCTCTCCCGAAACCGGCGCGAAGCCCAGCCTGTCGTAGAAGTCCCGCGCGGCGGAGTTGTCGTCATGCACGGCCAGCCTGAGGAAGCGCGCGTTCCAGCCGTCACCGGCCGCCTCGGACACCGCCGCGAGCAGGCCCGCCCCGAGCCCGCGTCCCCGCGCGCCCTGCGCAACCCAGATGTCGGACACGAAGACGCCGGGCCCGCCCCGCACGGTCGAGAAGACCGGCGTGAAGAGCGCGAGCCCGGCAAGGCCGCCGTCGCCCCCGGCCACGAGCGCGTGGGCGCAGGCGGACGGTCCGAAGAGCCCGTCGCGCAGGTCCCGGCGGGTCGCCCGGTGGGGATCGCCGATCTCCCGCGAGAGGGCGGCGAGCCCCGCGTCCAGGGCGGCGACGTCCCGTTCCTCGGCCGGTCTGATGGGGAAGCCTGTCACGGGTCAGATCGCGGTGCGGTCCGCGCCCTTCAGGCCGAGCATCTCCCGCGCCTCGGCGGGCGACGCCGTCTCCCGCCCCAGATCCTCGACGATCCGGCGTATCTTGGCGACCTGATCGGCATTCCTTTCGGCGAGCTGTCCGCGGGCGATCATCAGGCTGTCCTCGAGACCGACCCGCACGTGCCCGCCCATCGCCGCCGACATCGTCGCGAAGGGGATCTGGTGACGTCCGGCCGCCAGCACGGAGAACGTGTAATCCTCTCCGAACAGCTTGTCGGCGATCCGCTTCATGTGGACGAGGTTCTCCGGATCGGGGCCGATCCCGCCGAGGACGCCGAAGACGAACTGGATGAAGACCGGCGGCTCGACGAGCCCGCGGTCCGCGAAGTGACGCAGCATGTAGAGGTGGCCCACGTCGTAGCACTCGAACTCGAACCGCGCGCCGCGCTGCTGGCCGAGCTCGGTCAGGATGCGGGCGATGTCGCGCGGCGTGTTCTTGAACACGAGATCGTCCGACTCCTCCAGAAACGGCTTCTCCCAGTCGTGCGTCCATTCGGTGATCCGCTCGGCCGCCGGATAGAGCGCGAAATTCATCGTGCCCATGTTGAGCGAACACATCTCGGGCTCGGCCGCCCTGGGCGCGGCGAGGCGGGCGTCGAGCGTCATCACCGCGCTGCCGCCGGTGGAGATGTTGATGACGGCGTCCGAGGCTTGCTTGATGCGCGGCAGGAAGGCCATGAAATGCTCGGGCGCCGCCGAAGGCCGTCCGGTCTCGGGATCGCGGGCGTGGAGGTGCAGGATCGCCGCGCCCGCCCCGGCGGCCTCGATCGCCTGCCCGGAGATCTCGTCGGCCGTCACGGGCAGATGGGGCGACATCGACGGGGTGTGGATGGACCCCGTCACCGCGCAGGTGATGATGATCTTCGACATGGGACTGGCTCCTCAGACCGGTTCGTGCAGCGCCGGGGCGATCTCGTGGGCGAATTGCGCCAGCGCCCCGTCGAGCACGCCGATGATCTCGTCGATCTGCGCTTCGGTGACGATGAGCGGCGGGCAGATGAGGAAATGATCGCCTTCGAGACCGCCGCGGGTCCGGCGGGAGTAGATGATGAGCCCGCGGTCGTAGGCGATGTCGACGAGCCGCGAATGGGCGTTCAGCTCCTTCGGCAGGGGCGTCATCGTCTCGCGGTCGGCGACAAGCTCGAACGCCAGGAGAAGCCCCTTGCCCCGGACGTCGCCGATGAACGGATACCGCGCCATCAGCCCCTCGAGACGTGCCTTCAGGAGCGCCCCCATCGCCGCCGCGTTCGCGACGAGGCCTGCGGTCTCTATCTCGGTCAGCACGGCCGATCCGGCCGCGCAGGCGAGCGGATTGCCCGCATAGGTGAAGCCGTGCTGGAAGCCGCCCGCGTCGAGCACCGCCTCGACGATCCCCGTGCGCGCGACGGTCGCGCCGAGCGGCATGTAGCCCGCGGCGAAGCCCTTGGAGAGCACGATGATGTCCGGCACGATCCCCCAGTGCTCCGCCGCCACGAAGGCGCCGGTGCGGCCCGCGCCCGACATCACCTCGTCGTAGATGAGCAGCACGCCGAACTCCTCGCAGATCTCGCGGATCCGGGCGTAATAGCTGTCGGGGGCGACGAGCGCGCCGGTCGAGGCGCCTCCCACGGGCTCCATGACGAAGGCCAGCACGCTCTCCGGCCCCTGCCGCAGGATCTCCTCGCGAAGGCAGTCGGCGTATTTCACCCCCCGCGCCGCGTCGTCGAGGCCGTCGCGGTCGAGATAGCAGGTCGGCGCGGGGACCTTCGGCATCTCGCGCATCATCGGCGCGAAGGGCGCGGTCAGCGGATCGTATCCCGTCAGCGCGAGCGCCCCCAGTGTGCAGCCGTGGTAGGAGGGATGGCGCGAGATCACCTTCCAGCGTCGCCCTTCGCCCGTTGCCACCGCGTGTTGCCGCGCGAGCTTGATCGCGCTTTCGACCGCTTCCGATCCGCCGGAGACGAAGAACACCCGGTCGAGGCCCTCGGGAAGATGCCGCACCGTCTGCGCGGCGAGGCGCTCGGCCGCCTCGGTCTGGAAATGCAGCCGGTAGCCGAAGGTGGCCTTGTCCATCTGCCGCCGCATCGCCTCGAGCACGCGCGGGTTGGAATGGCCGATGTTCGACACCATCGCGCCCGAGCTGCCGTCGATGTAGCGCTTGCCGCCGACGTCGAAGAGATAGATCCCCTCGCCGCGATCGAGCGTCGGCCGGGCCTGCCGCGACTGGTAGAAGAGATGCGATGCGGGGGGCTGCAGCGACACGTCCGTCACCTGGTGTTGCTCTCGATGTGCTTGCGAAGGAAGGTCCGGGTGCGGTCGCTCTCGGGATTGCGGAAGATCACCTCCGGCGGCCCCTCCTCGACGACCACGCCCTGATCCATGAAGAGCACGCGGTCGCAGACGCTTTCCGCGAAGCCCATCTCGTGCGTGACGATGATCATCGTCATGTGCTCCTCCGCGAGCTGTTTCATGACGAGGTTGACCTCCTCGACGAGCTCGGGATCAAGGGCCGAGGTCGCCTCGTCGAACAGCATCACCTTGGGCGTCATGGCGAGCGCCCGCGCGATCGCCACCCGCTGCTTCTGGCCGCCGGACAGCTGCGAGGGATAGGCGTCGATCTTCTCCGACAGGCCCACCTTGGCCAGTTGCTGCTCGGCCAGCTTGTCGGCCTCGGCCTCCGAGACGCCCTTGAGCAGCTTCGGGGCGAGCGTGATGTTTCCGCGCACGGTGAGGTGCGGGAACAGGTTGAAGTGCTGGAACACCATGCCGATGTCCTGGCGCACCTGATTGACGTGCTTTTCGTACTGCCGGTGGGGCAGCTTCTTGTTGATCTGCACGCCCTCGAGCCAGACCTCTCCCGAGCTCAGCGGATCGAGCTCGTTGATCGCGCGCAGAAGCGTCGACTTGCCCGATCCGCTCGGACCGATGATCGCCACGATCTGCCCGCGATCGACCTTGAGATTGATGTCCCTGAGCACCTCAAGCCGGCCGAAGCTCTTGGCGGCGTTGCGGATTTCCACGAAGGCTGTGTCGGTCATGGAGACGGCTCCTCGCCTAGCGGCTCGCCGCGATGCGGCGCTCGATGCGGCGCTGCACGGCTTCCATCACAAGGTTGATGACGTAGTAGAAGGCAGCGGCGGTGACGTAGAACTCGAACGGGCGGAAGGTGCGGCCGATCGCCTGCTGCGCCGAAAGCGTGAGCTCGGAGACGCCGATGACCGAGACCAGCGCGGAATCCTTCAGGAGCGCGATCATGTTGTTGCCGATGGGCGGGATCACGTCGCGCACCGCCTGCGGCACGACCACGTGGCGCAGCGTCTGCATCCGGCTCAGCCCCAGCGTCCGCGAGGCCTCGGTCTGGCCCTTGTCGACGGCGAGGATCGCCGACTGGATGAGTTCGGAATTGTAGACCGCGAAGTGCAGGCCGAGACCGATCACCCCGGCGACGAAGGCCGGCAGGTCGATACCGATCTGGATGAGGCCGAAGTAGATCAGGAAAAGCTGCAGAAGAAGCGGGGTGCCCATGAAGAGCCACTCGAACGCGCGGAAGGGCAGCCGGATGAACCACGGCGCGTAAAGCGCCACGACCGCGAAGAAAATCCCCACGAAGAAGCTCAGGAGCGCCGCCGCCACGGTGATCGCGATCGTCCAGAGAACCCCGAGCAGGATGACGTCGAGAAACGCCGGGACGACGGTGAAATCAAGCGACATGGCGCGATTCCTCCCGCATCAGACGATCCGCGCCCGGCGGTCGAGCCACGCGATCCCGCGTCCCGTCGCGTAGATGATGATCATGTAGAGCGCGCCCGAGATCAGGAACATCTCGAAGGGCTTGTAGGTCGAGCCGATGAACCGCTGCGCCGTGTAGGTGAGCTCCACGACCGAGATCGCCGCGACGAGCGCCGTCCCCTTGATCAGCGCGTTGATGTTGACGCCGAGCGGCCGGATCATGAGCCGCGCGGCCTGGGGCAGCACGACATACCGCATGGTCTGCCACCGGCTCATCCCGAGGGTGCGGGCGGCTTCGGTCTGACCCCTGTCGACGGAAATGATCGCGCCCCGGATCGTCTCGGTCATGTAGGCGCCGATGTTGACCCCGAGCCCGATCACGCCCGCCTCGAAGGCGTCGAGCTGGATGCCGATCTGAGGGCCGCCGAAATACAGGATGAAAAGCTGGATGAGCGCGGGCGTGCCCCGGATCACGCTGACATAGACAGCCCCGATCGCACGGAACACCCGCAGCCGCGACAGCCGCGCCGCCGCGCCCAGCGCCCCGCAGGAAAGACCCAGAAGCGTCGTCAGCACCGACAGCTGGATCGTCACCCAGGCGGCCTCGATGAAGAAGGGATAGACCCTCAGGATCAGTTCAACGTCCACGGCCCGCCCCTAGTGGTGATCCTTGCGTTCGAGGACCGGCAGCGTCCGGATTTCCCGGACGAGCGCCGCCGTCTCCTCGATCGCCGCTTCGAGAAACTTCCGTCCCGTCTCCGCATCGGCGACCGTCGGGTCGCCCATCGTGCCGTCGGGCGACACCTCCGACCACCAGCGCATCAGCATGGCCTTCCCGCCGCCACGCGCGAGATCGAGATTGAAGAACCGGCTGCCGGGATCGTGGACGATCTGCGGCGCCGCCTTCTCGAGATGCACGAGATCGGGGTGAAGATGCTTGTACATCGCCGCCTCGAATTCGCCCGCATGGGCGATCCCGCCGACCTCCGACTTCCGGTGCGCGTTGATCCGGTCGGCGCAGAGGTTCCAGTAGGAGGCGGAGACGCAGATCACGCCCGTCTCGATGACCGTCTTGCGCGCGGCGAGATCGAGCACCGGATGGTTCGACCCGTGCGAATTGAGAAGAAGTATCCGCCGGAATCCGTGATGCGCGAGCGATTTCGTGACGTCCGTGACGAAGGCGATCAGGGTCTCGGGCTGGATCCAGATCACGCCCGGGAAGTCCTTGTGATGCTCGTTGAAGCCGTAGGGGACAGGCGGCATGACGAAGACCGCGTCGGGCAGCGCCCGCGCGACGCCCTCGGCGACCGCCATGCCCAGCACCGTGTCGGTGTCGAGCGGCATGTGCGGCCCGTGGTCCTCGGTCGCGGAGACGTTGAGGATCACGACGCGGTCCTTGTCCGCGTCACGCACCTCTTCCCACGTGAGCTTGCCGTAGTCGGTTGTCATGGAGTGTCCGCGGCCCGGAAGGGGACAGGCCCGCCGCACGAACGGCGGGCCCCGGATCGTGTCAGCGGATGTCTCCGCCCACCCATTCCTCGGCGATCTCGAGGTAGGTGCCGTCCTCCATCATGGAGTCGAGCGCCGCCTGCATCTCGGCCTGAAGCTCGGGGTTGCCTTCGCGGATCGCGATGCCGGCGCCGATCACCTCCGTCTCCAGATCGTCGAGCATGACGTACTCGTAGCCGTTCTCGTTCATCGCGAGGATCGCGGCGATGGAGTCGTTGACGATGGCGTCCACACGGCCGTTCTCAAGCTCCAGAAGAAGCTCGGGAAGCCCCTTGTAGGTGCGAATCGAATAGCCGCGCTCGCGCGCCCACTGCTCGTGCGTCTCGCCGAGCGTGACGCCGAGGCGGACGTCGTCGAGCTGCGACACGCTCGTGATGCCCGAGTCGGGCTTGGTGAAGACCGCGCGCTTGGTCGTGTAGTAGGGTCCGACGAAATCGACCACCTCGTCGCGCTCTTCGGTGATCGACATCGACCCCACGATGGCGTCGTACTTGTTGGCGAGCAGGCCGCCGATGATGCCGTCCCAGGCGGTCGTCACGATTTCGACCTCGAGACCCATCCGTTCCGCGATCTCGGCCCCGATCGCCGGATCGAACCCGACCACCTCGTTTTCCTCGTTCACGAAGTTGAACGGCGGATAGGCGCCGCTCATCGCGATCCGGATCACGCCCTCTTCCTTGAGTTCGGCAAGCTCTTCGGCCGACGCCGCCGGGGTGAGACCGAGACCGGCGACGGCGAAGCTTCCCGCCGCCACGGCCGCCGTCAGCAGTGTTCTGCGCTTCAACATTTTATGCTCCCTGTATTCTTCTTGCGCGCCGCATGGGCGCTTCGCTCCGGCCGGCGTCTGCGGACCCCGGCGTGGATCGGAAAAAGTTGCCTCGCCGGGAAACATCATGCAAATAAATATACCAAATCATCGCCATAGATCTGGTCTATGTTACGCCCCTACGAGCAGCGCTTCCCCTGGAACCTCGACTGGAACCTCCTTCGCACCTTCATGGTGATCGTGGAGCAGCGCGGCGTGACCCGGGCGGCCGACGTGCTGGGACTGAAGCAGCCGACGATCAGCAGCGCGCTGAAACGGCTCGAGGAGGCGGTCGGCCACAAGCTGATCCGGCGCAAGCCCAACGAGTTCGTCGTGACGCCCGCGGGCAAGATGCTCTATGCCGAGTGCAGCACGATCTTCGGGGCGGTCTCGCAGCTTCCCTCCATCCTCGGCACCGACGAGGAGGACCTCAACGGCCATATCAACATGACGCTGGCAAGCCACGTCGTCTCGCCGCACTTCGACAGGGTGATGGCGGAATTCGGCGCGCGGCACCCGAAGGTGACGTTCTCGATATCGATCGCCGAAAGCGCCGAGGTCGTGAACCGCGTCCGGCAGAACCGGGCGAGCCTCGGCATCTGCCTGGTGGACCGCAAACCCCAGGGTCTCGACCTCGACCTCGTGTTCCGCGAGTATTTCGGGCTGTTCTGCGGGCCGGGTCACAGGCTGTTCGGGCGACCGGACATCCGGCTGGCCGACCTCGCCGGCGAACCCTCGGTGTCCTTCCAGACGGAAATCGAGGGCGGGCCGCTCGACTCCGTCGCGCGGCTCCGGGCCCGCGCGCGCCTCGCGCCGGGTCCGCGCGGGATCTCGTCGAACCTGACCGAGGTGCGCCGGATGATCGTCAGCGGCATCGGGATCGGCGCCTTGCCTCTGCACGTGGCGCGGCGCGACGTGACGGAGGGCAACCTCTGGCAACTCGCGCCCTACACCAACCTGCCGGCGATCGACATCTACCTCGTCACCAATCCCAAGCGGTCGATGTCCGCGCCCGAGGACGTCTTCCTGTCGATGTGCCGCGAGATGACCGCCGCGTCCCCGCTCGAGGAGCGGACCTACCTCTGAACGGCCGTATCGGGCGTCAGGCGGTCTCGCCCAGCAGGCGGAGCGCGTTCTCCTTGAGGATCAGCGGACGCACCTCGTCCTTGAACGGCGCGTTCTCGAAATCCGCGAGCCAGCGGTCCGGCGTGATCGCCGGCCAGTCCGATCCGAAGAGCATCTTCTTCTTCAGGATCGAATTCGCGTAGCGGATGAAGATTTCCGGGAAGTACTTCGGCGACCAGCCGGACATGTCGAAATACACGTTCGGCTTGTGCTGCGCCACCGCCAGCCCTTCCTCCGTCCACGGAAACGACGGATGCGCCAGAATGATCGGCATGTCGGGGAAATCGACCGCCACGTCGTCGAGAAACATCGGGTTCGAATACTTGAGCCGCATCCCCATGCCGCCGCGCATCCCCGAGCCGACCCCCGTCTGGCCGGTGTGGAAGAGGGTGATGACGCCCTCCTCCGCGATCGCCTCGTAGAGCGGATAGGCGGCGCGGTCGTTGGGGTAGAAGCCCTGCATCGTGGGGTGGAACTTGAAGCCGCGCACGCCGAAGTCGCGCACCAGCCGTCGTGCCTCCCGCGCGCCCGCCTTGCCCTTGTGCGGGTCGATCGACGCGAACGGGATCAGGATGTCGTCGTTTTCGGCGCAGAGGCCGGCGACCTCCTCGTTCGAATAGCGCCGGAACCCTGTCTCCCGCTCTGCATCGACGGGAAAGATCACGGCGGCGATGTTGCGCTCGCGGTAGTAGGCGGCGGTATCCTGCACCGTCGGCAGCATGCCCTTCGCACCGGCGGGATTTCTGAAATAGGCGGCCATCCCGGCCTGGAACTCGTTGTAGCCGTCGTCGCGATGGTCGCAGCACGGCTCCTCGGCATGAGTGTGAAAGTCGATCGCGCGGACCGCTGAGAAGTCGACCACCGGCATTCTCCCTTTCACCTCCGATATAGTTAACATCTCAAAATGCTATACACTAGAACAATCTCCGCGTAGAACGCGGCCGTTCGAGAGATACCGAGGCGCATCAGGAGACCTGAAATGGCCGACGCAGCGACGCCCAAGCGACCGACCCGCATCGAGCGGCACGACGACATCGCCGTGATCGTCTTCGACCGGCCGGAGAAGCGGAACGCCATGAACGACGCCCTCGTCGACGACCTCGACGCGTTCTTTTCCGCCCCTCCCGACTGGGTCAGGGCCGCTGTCCTGACGGGCGCGGGCGGGCATTTCTGCGCCGGGCTCGACCTCGCCGAGCACGAGCACCGGTCGCCCGAGGAGACGGTCTATCACTCGCGGAACTGGCATCGCGTCGCCGACCGGATCGAGTTCGGCGGCCTGCCGGTGGTCGCGGCCCTCACCGGCGCCGTGATCGGCGGCGGGCTGGAGATCGCCGCGGCGGCCCACGTCCGCATCGCGGAGCCCTCCGTCCGGTTCCAGCTTCCCGAAGGCCGGCGCGGCATCTTCGTGGGAGGCGGGGCCACCGTCCGCGTGGGCCGCATTCTCGGGGCGGACCGGATGCGGGAGATGATGCTGACGGGACGCAGCTACGGGGCGGACGAGGGACTGGCGCTCGGCCTCTCGCACTATTCCGTGGGCGAGGCCGAGGCACTGCCGCTCGCGATGGACCTCGCACGCAAGATCGCGGACAACGCGCCGTTCTCGAACTACCTCATGATCCAGGCGATCGGGCGCATCGGGAACTTCGGCGTCCTCAAGGGTGATCTCATCGCCCCAAGC
>CAYTBD010000065.1:9502-9941 GCA_964435755.1 uncultured Rhodobacterales bacterium | reverse complement strand
GCTGGAGGCGGGAACGCTGGTGGAGCTGGTCGAACGGTTCGAGGCGGGCCGGTTCTCGACGCGGGACGTGCTGGCGCTCGTCGTCGCGGGAATGCGCGGCGGAGGCTGGCGGGGCTCGGCGCGGGATCTTCTCGGCGCCGAGATCGAGGGCGGGCCGGTCGAGGCGGCGCGGGTGGCAGGAGCCTTGCTCGCGCGGGCGTTCGAGGTGCCGGGGGCATGAGGGCCTTCGACTGGCCCGCCCTGATGCGGGCGGGACTGCGGGGGCTGGGGCTCCGGCCCGGGGACTTCTGGCGGCTGACGCCGGGGGAGCTTGCGTTCCTCCTGGGACATGGCGCCGGGGCGCCGCCCCTGACGCGGGCGCGGCTCGACGAACTGGCGGCGGCATGGCCGGACAGACGGGAGACGGACGATGGATGACGTGGACGGGATCGACACGCTC
>CAYTBD010000065.1:6575-9492 GCA_964435755.1 uncultured Rhodobacterales bacterium | reverse complement strand
GACGCCGAGATGGTGCGGATGCGGTCGACAATCGCGGACACCGGGCGCGAGGTGGGCGTCCTGTCGCGCGGCATCGGCTCGGGGCTGCGCCGGTCGTTCGACGGGCTGGTGTTCGACGGCGTGAAGCTGTCGGACGCCATGAAGGGCGTCGCGCAGTCGATGGCGAACGCGGCCTATTCGGCGGCGATCCGGCCGGTGACGGGCCATTTCGGCAAGCTGATCGCCGGGGGGATCGAAGGGCTGGTGAGCGCGGCGGCGGGGTTCGAGAGCGGCGGCAGCTTCGCGCAGGGGCGGGTGATGCCGTTTGCCACGGGCGGGATCGTCTCGGGCCCGGTCAGCTTCCCGATGCGGGGCGGCACGGGTCTCATGGGCGAGGCGGGGCCGGAGGCGATCATGCCGCTGTCGCGCGGCGCGGACGGACGGCTCGGGGTGCGCGCGGAGGGAGGCGGGCGGCCGGTCAACGTGGTGATGAACATCTCGACGCCGGACGTCGAGGGCTTCCAGCGGTCGCGGAGCCAGATCGCGGCGCAGGTCACCCGCGCGATGGCGCGCGGGCGGCGCAATCTCTGAGGAGGGGACATGGCGTTTCACGAGGTGCGGTTTCCCGCCAACCTGAGTTTCGGGTCGATCGGCGGGCCGGAGCGGCGAACGGATGTGGTGACGCTCGCCAACGGGTTCGAGGAGCGCAACACGCCCTGGGCCCATTCGCGGCGGCGCTACGACGCGGGGGCGGGGATGCGGTCGCTCGACGACATCGAGGCGCTGGTCGCCTTCTTCGAGGCCCGGCGCGGGCGGCTGCACGGGTTCCGGTGGAAGGATTGGGGGGATTACAAGTCCTGCCTGCCGTCCGGGACGGTGGCCTTCGACGATCAGGTCATCGGAACGGGCGACGGCGAGACCGCGGAGTTCCGGTTGTCCAAGACCTACCGGTCGGGGATCGAGGACTACGTGCGGCCGATCCTGAAGCCGGTTCCCGGAACCATCGCGATCGGCGTGCAGGGCGACCCGCAGATCGAGACGGTGCACTACACGGTCGACGCGGCGACGGGCGTCGTGACGTTCGCGACGCCACCCGACGCGGGGGTCGAGGTGACCGCCGGCTTCGAGTTCGACGTGCCGGTGCGGTTCGACGCGGATCTCATCCAGACGTCGGTGGCGAGCTTTCAGGCCGGGGACATGCCGTCGGTGCCGGTCGTCGAGGTGCGGGTATGAGCGGGGCGGCGGCGCTGGCCGCGCATCTCGCGACCGGTTCGACCACCCTCTGCCGGTGCTGGGGGCTCGTCCGGGCCGACGGGGTCGCCTACGGGTTCACCGACCATGACCGGGATCTGGCGTTCGGAGGGCGGGTCTACCGCGCCGATACCGGGCTTTCCGCGCGGGCGGTGGAGCAGCGGACGGGGCTTTCGGTCGACAACACCGAGGTTCTCGGCGTGCTGAGCGACGCGGCGATCGGCGAGGCGGATATCGAGGCGGGGCGCTTCGACGGGGCGGCGGTGGAGGCGTGGCTGGTCAACTGGGCGGACGTCTCGGAGCGGCTGCTGCAGTTCCGGGGATCGCTCGGCGAGATCGAGCGCTCCGGCGGGAGCTTCCGCGCCGAGTTGCGCGGGCTCTCGGAGGGTCTCAACGAGCCGCAGGGGCTGGTCTACCAGGGGCCGTGTTCGGCGGTGCTGGGGGACGGGCGATGCAAGATCGACCTCGACGCGCCGGGAATGGCGATGGAGGCCGCGGTCATTCGCGTGGTCGCTGCGCGGACGCTGGTCGTGCTGCCGCCCGCGGCGTTCGACGCGCGCTGGTTCGAGCGCGGGCGCGCGCGGTTCCTGAGCGGCGCGGCGCACGGGCTGGTCGGCGTGGTGAAGACCGACCGGGTGACGCCGGAGGGACGTGAGATCGAGTTCTGGGAAGAGGTGCGTGCGGCGGTCGCGCCGGGCGACGTCCTGCGCATCGAGGCGGGATGCGACAAGCGGCCCGTCACCTGCCGCATCAAGTTCTCGAATTTCATGAACTTCCGCGGCTTTCCTCATGTTCCGGGCGAGGACTGGCAAATGGCCCATCCGACGCGGCAGGCGGTGAACGACGGCGGGAGCCTGACCCGGTGAGCGCGGTGGAGATCGCCCGGGCGTGGATCGGGACCCCGTATCGCCATCAGGCGTCGTGCCGGGGCGCGGGGGCGGATTGCCTCGGCCTCGTGCGCGGGGTGTGGCGGGAGCTTCTCGGGGTCGAGCCGGCCCCGGTGCCGCCCTACACGCCCGACTGGAGCGAGGTCCGCGGCGAAGAGGCGCTCTGGGCGGCGGCACGGGCCTGTCTCCTGCCGCGCGGTCGTGAGGAGGCGGTGCCGGGCGATGTCCTGCTCTTGCGGATGCGGGAGGGTTCGGTGGCGAAGCATCTGGGCATTCTGGCGGACGGCGGGGCGCAGCCGACCTTCATCCATGCCTACAGCGGGCACGGCGTTGTCGAAACGAGCCTGTCGGCGCCCTGGCGGCGGCGTCTCGTGGCGGCGTTCGCATTTCCCGAACGGAGGAACTGATGGCGACACTGGTATTGTCCGCGGCGGGCGCGGCGGTCGGCGGGGCGATCGGCGGGAGCGTTCTGGGTCTTTCCTCGGCGGTGATCGGCCGGGCCGTGGGCGCGACGATCGGGAACGTGGTCGATCAGCGCCTGCTCGGGGCGGGCGCTCCGGCGGTGGAAACCGGCCGGATCGAGCGCTTCCGGCTCAACAGCGCGAGCGAGGGGACGGCGGTGCCGCGCGTCTTCGGGCGGATGCGGATCGGCCGGCAGGTGATCTGGGCCTCGCGATTCGAGGAGCGCGCGGAGACGACCGGCGGCGGGGCGCTCGCCGATGTGCCCGAGCTGCTGCTCGACACCGTCGCCTGGAACACGCTCTACGACCACCGCCGGCGCCTCGTCGTGTCGCCCGTCA
>CAYTBD010000065.1:0-6565 GCA_964435755.1 uncultured Rhodobacterales bacterium | reverse complement strand
CACGGAGACGACCGGCGGCGGCAAGGGGGCGCCGTCGCGGCCGAGGGTGACCCGTTACGCCTATTCGGTGAGCGTGGCGATCGCGCTGTGCGAGGGCGAGATCGCGCGGGTCGGCCGCATCTGGGCCGACGGGACCGAAATCGCGCCCGACGAGATCGAGATGCGGGTCTACACCGGGGGCGAGGATCAGCTGCCCGACCCCAAGATCGAGGCGGTCGAGGGCTTGGGCCGGGCGCCGGCCTATCGCGGGATCGCCTATGTGGTGATCGAGGATCTCGACCTGACGCCGTTCGGCAACCGGGTGCCGCAGTTCAACTTCGAGGTGGTCAAGCCGGAACCGGCGGGACTGGGCGGGGTGCCGGACGTCTCGCGGCTGGTCCGGGGCGTCGCGATGATGCCCGGGACGGGGGAATACGCGCTGGCGACGACGCCGGTCCATTTCGAGGATGCGCCGGGTGTGAACCGGTCCGCGAACGTCCACGCGCCCGGCGGAGAGACGGATTTCGTCATGTCTCTGAGGGCCTTGCGGGAGGAAGTTCCGGCGTGTGGCGCGGTCTCGCTGATCGTGTCGTGGTTCGGGGACGACCTGCGCTGCGGGGCCTGTTCGGTGACGCCCAAGGTCGAGCAGACCGCGCAGGACGGCGTGGGCATGCCATGGCGGGCGGGCGGGATCGCCCGCGCCGAAGCGGAGGCGATCGCGCGGGTGGACGGCCGGCCGGTCTACGGGGGGACGCCATCGGACGCCTCGGTGGTCGAGGCGATCCGCCGGATGACCTCCGAGGGGGTGGAGGTGATGTTCTATCCGTTCCTTCTGATGGAGCAGATGCCGGGCAACGGCCGCGCCGATCCGTGGAGCGACGCGGAGAGCCAGCCGGCGTTTCCGTGGCGCGGGCGGATCACCCTGTCGGAGGCGCCGGGGCGGACGGGATCGCCGGACGGAACGGCCGCGGCGGAGGCCGAGGTCGCGGCGTTCTTCGGGACGGCGCAGCCGTCGGATTTCACGGCCCACGGGGACCGGGTGGACTATTCGGGACCGGCCGATTTCGGCTACCGGCGGTTCATCCTGCACTACGCCCATCTCTGCGCGGTCGCGGGGGGTGTGGAGGCGTTCTGCATCGGGTCGGAGATGCGCAGCCTCACGCAGATCCGCGGGGCGGGGAGAAGCTTCCCGGCGGTGGAAGCGTTCCGGCAGCTCGCAAGCGAGGTGCGCGCGATCCTGGGGCCGCAGGTGAAGATCGGCTACGCGGCCGACTGGTCGGAGTATTTTGGCTACCAGCCGGAGGACGGCTCGGGGGATCTGTATTTCCATCTCGATCCCCTGTGGTCGCACCCGGAGATCGACTTCATCGGGATCGACAACTACATGCCGCTGTCCGACTGGCGGGACGGGGAGGCGCACGCCGACGCCGACTGGGGCGCGATCCACAACCTCGACTACCTGCGGGCGAACATCGAGGGCGGAGAGGGCTACGACTGGTTCTACCACGCGCCCGAGGCCGAGGCGATCCAGCTCAGGACGCCGATCACCGACGGGGCCCATGGGGAGCCGTGGGTCTACCGCTACAAGGATCTCAGATCGTGGTGGTCGGAGCCGCATCACGAGCGGATCGGCGGTGTCCGGGCCGACGCGCCGACGGCCTGGGTGCCGATGTCGAAGCCGTTCCGGTTCACCGAGTACGGCTGCCCGGCGGTGGATCGCGGCACCAACGAACCCAACAAGTTCGTCGATCCGAAGTCGTCGGAATCCTCCCTGCCCAGGTATTCGACGGGGCAGCGGGACGACCTCATCCAGATGCAGTATGTGCGGGCCGTCGCGAGCTACTGGGGCGAGGCGGACAGGAACCCCGTCTCGCCGCTCTACGGCGGGCCGATGGTGGACATGGACCACGCCTGTCTCTGGGCATGGGACGCGCGGCCCTATCCGTGGTTCCCGGCCCTGACCGAGGTCTGGAGCGACGGGGAGAACTACCGTCTGGGCCACTGGGTGACGGGGCGGGCGGCGCTGCGGTCGCTCGCCTCGGTGGTGGCCGACATCTGCGCGCGGGCGGGTCTTTCCGATCGCGACGTGAGCGCGCTTTACGGCATCGTCCGCGGCTATGCGCCCGGCGATGTGCCGGACGCGCGGGCGATGCTGCAGCCGCTGATGCTGGCGTTCGGCTTCGACGCGGTGGAGCGCGACGGGACGGTCGTCTTCCGGTCGCGCGGTCTTGCGCGGGCGACGGCGGTCGATCCCGCGCGGTTCGCCGTCTCGGCCGAGGCGCCGGGGGATCTCGTGCTGTCGCGGGGCGCGCGGGAGGAAATCGCAGGGCGGATCAGGCTCGCCCATGTCGAGGCGGACGGGAATTTCGATGTGCGGGCGGCGGAGGCGAGCTTTCCCGACGCGACCGTCCGGTCGGTGTCCCGGTCGGAATTGCCGCTGTCCCTGACGCGGGAGGAGGCGGCGCAGATCGCGGAGCGGTGGATCGCGGAATCGCGGGTCGCGCAGGACCGGGCGCGGTTCGCCTTGCCCCCGAGCGCGGGCGGCGCGGGGGCGGGCGACATCGTGGAGCTGCCGGGCGCGGGGACGTTCCGGCTCGACAGTGTCGAGGAGGGCGGGATCCGGCTTTGCGACGCGGTGCGGGTCGAGCCGGGGGTGTATCGCCCGGCCGAGTATCCCGCGGCGCCGGTAAGGCTGTCTGCCGTCGTGCCGCCCCTGCCGGTCGAGGCGGTGTTTCTCGATCTGCCGCTCCTGACGGGCGACGAGGATCCCGCCGCGCCGCATGTGGCGGTGAGCGCCGATCCCTGGACGGATGCCGCCGTCTACGAGTCGGCGACCGGGGAGGGATACGCGCTCAACCGGATCGTCGCGCGCCCCTCGGTCGTGGGCGTGACGGAGACGGACCTGCCCGCGGCGCGGGGGGCGACCTGGGATCGGGGCGCGGCCCTGCGCGTGCGGCTTTTCGGGGGCGCGCTTTCGTCGGCCGCCGTCGACGCGGTGCTCGCGGGGGCGAACGCGATGGCGATCGGGGATGGCGCGTCGGGAGACTGGGAAGTGTTCCAGTTCGCCGAGGCCGTGCTGGTCGAACCGGACCTCTGGGCGCTGTCGATGCGGCTGCGCGGGCAGGCGGGGACGGAGGGGGTGATGCCCCCGGTCTGGCCGGCGGGAAGCCGGGTGGTGCTGCTCGACGGGAGCCTGACGCAGCTGTCTCTGCCGGCCTCGTTACTCGGGATCGACCGGCGCTACCGGGTGGGGCCGTCCCGGCGGCCGCCGGACGATCCGTCCTACAGGGAGGTCACGCGCAGCTTCGAGGGCGTCGGGCTGCGTCCTTACGCACCGGTGCACCTGAAGGCGCGGCCCGCACCGGAGGGGGCATGGGACATCGGCTGGATCCGGCGGACGCGGGTCGACGGCGACAGGTGGGGACTGGTCGACGTGCCGCTCGGCGAGGCGGCGGAGCGGTACATCGTCCGTGTCGTCCACGAAGGTGGCGTGCGGCGGACCGCCGAGGTGGGCGTGCCGTTCTGGAGCTACGGGGCGGCGGAGCGGGCGGCCGACGGGGTGACGGAGGCCTTCGCGGTGGAGGTCGCGCAGATATCGGACCGTTTCGGTCCGGGAGCGTTCGGAAGGATCTGGATCGATGAGTGAGACGGCGAGACTGAAACTGCCGCTGGTGCAGGCGGCGCAGGCGCAGAAGCACGTGACGGTGAACGGCGCGTTGGAACGGATCGACGCGCTGGCGCAGCTGGTGCTGCAATCGCGCGGCGTGGTGACGCCGCCGCTCGCGGCGGGCGAGGGCGAGGTCTACGCCGTGCCGGCCGGCGCGGTGAACGGCTGGGCGGGCCATGCGGGCCGGCTGGCGGTCTGGCTCAACGGCGGATGGGACTTCCTCGACCCGCAGGCCGGGTGGCGGGCGTGGCTCGCGGACGAGGGGGTGGTCGCGCTGTTCGACGGGGTAGACTGGATCGGCGGTGCCGAGGCGGTGTCGCCGGGCGGCGCCGCGCTCCGGCACCGGATCGTCGAGGCGGACCACGCCGTCGCGCCCGGCGCGGCGAGCACGACGGCCGCGCTCATCCCGGCGGGGAGCCTCGTCTACGGCGTCACCGGACGGGTGCTGTCCGATCTTGGCGGGACGGCGGCGTCCTTCCGCATCGGGATCGGGGGCCTCTCCGACGACCGCTACGGCAGCGGGATCGGCACCCAGGCCGGGGCGTGGTTCCGGGGGCTGACGTCCGCGCCGCTGGCCTATTACGCCGACACGGCGCTGACCCTGACCGGGGAGGGGGGCGTGGTCGCGGGCGGGGCGGTGCGGATCGCCGTGCATCTCGCCGAACTGACGCTGCCGCGCGCCTGACACCGATGCGCGCGCCACATCTGGGCGATGTCGTCGCGGCGGCGCGGGCGCTGCGCGCGGTCCCCGAGGTGGGCCGGGCGGGGCTTCTGGCCGCGCTCTTCCGGGAGGCCGGCGCGGCGGTGCGGCACGGGCGCGCGACCGGCGTCAATCATCCCCGCTACGGAGACGGAAGCCTGATGGCGGCCGCGCTCCGGCACGTCTGCGTGCCGGAGCCGGACCTCGCGGATCGCGACTATTGCCGCTGCCTCGCGCTGGTGCTGCTCGCGCTGTCGGCGCGAGGCGGGGTCCCCGACCGGTGAGACCCCGCGACCGTCCGCTACGCGGCCCAGCCGAGCTTGTAGACGTGGATCTCGAAGGTCGGATGCATCTCGGCCCCCACGACGCCCTGCTTGAAGTGGCGGTAGGTCGACCGCCAGTAGGGCTGGATCACGACGCCCTCGTCGCGCAGGATCGTCTGCAGCCGCCGCGACACCTCGCGCCGCTCATCGGCATCGGCGATCGAGAGCGCGTCGACCAGCGCGGCGTCGAATTCCGCGTTGGAGAAGCCCGACTCGTTCCAGGGCTCGCCGGAGCGATAGGCCAGCGCGAGCACCTGAACGCCGAGCGGCCGCTGCGCCCAGTCGGTGGTCGAGAACGGATATTTCGCCCAGTCGTTCCAGAAGGTCGCGCCCGGCAGGATCGTCCGCGTCACGTTGAGGCCCGCGTCGCGCAGTTGCGCCGCGATCACGTCGGAGGTGTTGCGCCGCCAGTCGTCGTCGATCGAGATGATCTCGAATTCGAAATCCGCCATGCCCGCTTCCTGCATCAGGGCGAGGGCGCCCTCGGGGTCGTGCACCGGCGGGGGCAGCTCCGCGTATTCGGGGTGGATCGGGCAGACATGGTGGTTGTCCGCGACGATCCCCTGATCGGAATAGCCCAGCGACAGGCAGACCGAATTGTCGACCGCCATCGCGAGCGCCCGGCGGACCCGGACGTCGGAATAGGGCGTGATGCCGTCGACCTCGGCCACCTGGTTGGGACGGGTCACGAGCGTGTTGGCCGTGATCGCCTCGGACTTCTCCCATCCGATCGCGTCCATGATCTCGACGAATTCACCGAGGCTCTCGTAGAGCATGTCGACCTCGTCGGCGTCCGCCGCGGCCGTGATCGAGGCCTTGTCGGTTCCCAGGTCGATGTATTCGATGCGGTCGAGCGCGGCGTCGCCGATCACCCCCTTGCCCCACCAGTCGTGATCTTCGTTCCTCACCAGGACGGCCTTGATCCCGACGTCGAACTGCTCCGGCAGATAGGGGCCGGTGCCCTTCGGCGCGGCGAGCGGGTCGCCTCCGAAATCCTGCGGGACGATCGCGGCCGGGTAGTCGGAGAACCCCGCGATCAGGGTGATGTCGGGCACCTCGAGCGACAGGCGCACCTGGAGGTCGGAGACGACGGTGATGGCGCCCTCGCGGACCCTTCCCGTGGTCTCGTCGATCAGCGAGGACATGCGGCTCGCCATCGAGTTGCCTTCGACGTCGCGTTCGCACCAGCGTTCGATGTTGAAGGCGACGTCGGCGGCGGTGAACGCCGTGCCGTCGTTCCACGTCACGCCGGGGCGCACGTTCAGCGTATATTCCGTGGCATCCTCGTTCACGTCCCAGCTTTCCAGAAGGATGCCGCGGATGCTGCCGTCGCGGTTGTATTCCACGAGGTATTCGAGCCAGCCGCGGGTGAAGTTCGACATCTGCGGCCAGTCGAAGGTGCGCGGGTCGCGCATCGCCTTGACGGTGCTTTCGATGCGCAGGGTGCCGCCCGCCTCCATGGGCGCGGACGCCCGCGCCGGCGCGTCCATCCCGATCAGGGCATAGGCGCCGGCCGTCGTCACGCCGAGCGATGTGGCGCGGGCGAGAAATTCGCGCCGGTCCATCGATCCGTCGCGGTGTTCCCGCGCATAGGCGGTGGCCGCCGGGTGAAGACTATCTGGAGATGTATCCGGTGTGGGCATGGTATGATCCTTTCGGTTCCGCATGTGTGCGGGGACGGCGCAAGGCGCGCCTCGAAGCGGTGAGTGGGAATTTGGTGCTGCCGGTCCTGGCCTGCGGCTCTAACCCTGTGGTGAGCGTGTGGCAGCGGGCACAGTGAAACACATGTTGGCCCGGGCCTTCAAGCAGATGGTTCGCGTGCGCGCTCCGACGACGGCGGCGGCGGCGTCCAAACAGGCGTGAGGCCCGGGAAACCGGAGATTCGGGGCGGCACCG
>CAYTBD010000064.1:0-9948 GCA_964435755.1 uncultured Rhodobacterales bacterium | reverse complement strand
CAGATAGCGCAGGACAGGCAGGTCGCGCCGCGATTCGTGTGCCCGATTCACCAGGGCACCGGTCCGTCTGGCGATACCCGCGACCTGCGCCGCAAAGAGCGAAAGTCGCGTGCCGTCGATCGAGCCGGAACTGTCGAGACAGACGGCGATCCGCGGTGCGTGGCGATTGCGCGCGGTCGCGGGGTCGAACGGCGCGGACTGGCCCGCGGCGTCGAGCGCCAGCCAGCGGCCCGTCGGACGTTGCCAGCTTCGGCGCGGCAATTCGGTGACGGCCTTCGTCACGAGCGACCGGAGAACGACCTCCCAAGGCGTCCGGGCCTCCGGCAGGTCGGCGAGCCGGTGTCCGATCATGCCGATGCCGCGCCCTGCAAGTCGCCCCGCGTCCATCGCCCGGGCGATGCGCTTGCGCCAGTCGGCGGCGTCGTCGGACTCCTCCGACGGGTCGCCTCCCTGCTCGAGATCCCGTTCGAAGCCCTGTCCGGCGGCATAATCGCGCGCTCGTTTCGCTCCGGAAGACCCTTCGCCGCGCCCGGCATCCGACATCAACCGGACATAAAGCTTTTCGGCGTCCCATTCCGCAAGAGCTGCATCCGCCGCGGAGGGCTGCGAGAGAGCGTCCGCCAGAAGCTCCGACAACAGGACGCAGGGTCTGGGCAGGATATAGCCGGCGCGGAAGATCGCCTCGTTCAGCACGGCGTCGGACGCGATGTTGAACAGGGTATCGTCGTGGTCCGCACCGTATCTCAGTTTCATCGCGTGCGCCCGCGCGGCATGCCGGAACGCCACGTGGAGGATGTGATGCCCGCAGGTCCCAACCTGCTCATCGAGCGTCAGCGCCTCGAAGGCGGGACCGTAGGTGATCGTCGTGCCGCCGGACCACGCCGGCAGCGTCCTCGCCTCGCCGTCCAGGTGTTCGACCCAGAGCGACAGGGAGGCGAAGGCCGGGTCCGTCTCTGCGAGGCGCTGCAGGGCGCGTGTCGCACGGGCGCTGTGCCAGCCCATCAGACGATCCCCGCCGCCTTCCGTTCCTCGGCATACTCCCGGTAGGCGGGGGAGGCGAGGAAGGCGTCCTGAAGGCCGAGGCCGAGGCCCTTGCGGATCAGCATCTCGAACCCATGCGTCGTCAGTTCGGCAAGCGGCATGCGTCGGAACTCCGGATCCTCGCGCAGATCGGCGAGACGGCGGACATCCGCGAGCGTCTCTATCGCCGCCGCGGCGTTGTCGCCGGAGACCGCGCCGACAAGGCCGTGGATGAGGGCGTGGAGGCCGTGCATCGACGTGGGATAGAGCGCCGCCCGTTCCGTCCGCGAGGCGCGAAGCATCTCGTCGACCTGAACCGTCGCGGCGATATCGTCGGCGACGGTCGCGAAGTCGGCGGCGATGGCTTCGCCGACCGTTCCGGCGACCATGATGTCGCGGGTCCGGCGGTCCGGCACGACCTGCATGATCCGGCTCACCCGCTCCCACGAGCGCGGCGTGGCGGCGATCATCTGACCCCGTGCAAGTGCCTCTTCGGTCGTTTCGAGGAGGTCCGGCCGGGTCCGGATGAACGCCGTCACGGCGGGATGGAGCGCTCGCGGCACGGCGAAGTTGTCGATCCAGTCCGACGCGGTGGCGCGGACGGTCAGGTGGACCAGCCGGTCCGACAGGGCTGTCCCCATCTCGTATGCGATCGCGCCGTCCTCGGCGGCGTTTCCGGCCGCGACCACGAACACGGTGTCGGGCAGGGTATGGCGTCCGACGCGCCGTTCCTGAAGGAGGCCGTAGACCGTGGGCTGAAGATAGGGCGAGGCGGCGGTGAGCTCGTCAAGGAACAGGACGGCCGGGCCGTCGTCCGGCAGATCCTCGGGCCGGTACCAGACGGTCTTCTTCGTCTCGTGGTCGTAGTAGGGGAGGCCGCGCAGATCCTGGGGCTCGATCGTGGTCAGCCTGAGATCGAAGAGCCGCGCGCCGATCGTCTCCGCCATCTGCTGGACGACCTGCGTCTTGCCCACGCCGGGCCGCCCGTGGAGCATGTAACTCACCGTCAGCGTGCCGGAGTTCTGGGCTTCCCATGCGGCAAGGAGAACCTTCAGGCTCTCCCCCGCCGAAATGGTCATCGCGTTCACTGTCATGCGCGTTCGGGCCGATCCTTCCCCTGCCGAGTATCTGGGGCGGGACCGGCCCGAGTCGAGACAGGATCGCGACGTCCGCGGTCAAGACAGCGCCGTTCTCGTCGGCGTCTGACGGTTACTCCGCCGCAAGCTGCGACGGCGCGGTCTCAAAAAGGTCGTGATATTCCGGCTTCTGGCGCGCAAGGTACATCTTGGCGGTGAGCATGCCGACTTTCGAGCCGCAGTCGAACCGCGTTCCGGAAAAGTGGAACCCGGCAAGCCCGAGCGTTCCGATCCCCTTCGCCATGGCGTCGGTCAACTGGATCTCGTCGCCGGCGCCCGGCTCCTGGGTTTCGAGTGCATCGAAGATCGCGGGGTCGAGCACGTATCGGCCGACCACCGCCGTGCGGGACGGGGCGTCCTCCGGCTTGGGCTTCTCCACCATCCCGCGGGCCATCGAAAGTTTGCCGTCCGTCGCGCCGATGTCGAGGATGCCGTACGCGCTTGTCTGGTCGGCGGGCACGTCCATGACCGCGACGAGGTGCCCGGCCCTGGACGGATCATAGGCTTCGATCATCTCCGCGAGGCAGCCTTTCGGTCCGAGGATCAGGTCGTCCGGGAGGACCACCGCGACGGGACCGGGAAGCACCTCGTCCTTCGCGCACAGCACCGCGTGGCCAAGGCCGAGCGGTTCGTCCTGCATGACGAACCGCACCTCGTGCTCGTCGTCGTCGAGTGCATTGCGTTCCAGCCCTTCGGCGAGCCTGTCCTTGCCGCGCTGGCGCAGCGTCTCGCACAGCTCCTCGTCCTCGAGGACGTACTTCTCGATCGCCGACTTCGACGGATGATTGACGAAGACCATCCGCTCCACCCCCGCGTTGCGCGCCTCGTCGATGGCGAACTGGATCAGTGGCGTGTCGAGGACCGGCAGCAGTTCCTTTGGTGTCGCCTTGGTGGCGGGCAGGAAGCGGGTTCCGAGACCTGCGACCGGAAAGATAACCGTTCTGACCTTGTGAGCGGGCATGAAGTTCTTGACCTCCGTTGCGATATGCACGTGAGCGGCAGAATGGAATTCTGCGGCGCGGCGTCTGATTGAATGCCCCGTCAATGTATCAGCTTACCGAACTTTGTCAAAACCGGCCGCCCACATCGGAGGTATTCGACAGGTGAACGGCAGGATGCACACTCTGGTTCCCCGCGTCGCGAGATATTCATCAGGCCTTCCACAAGGCGTTGTTATATAATGAAAAACGCCGAGGATGCGTCTCTCTCGCCGTTGTGCCGCGATGCCTCCCTGTCCCTGCGGCCCCGCTCCGTCACGAGGCTCGCTCCCGGTCTGCTCAAGAACTGTGCATCGGTGACCTCTGGGTGACATGATCGCGTCGCATCGGTCATCGCAGCGGTCTTTCTGCGCCCGCGAATTGGACAAACAGGTCGGAAGGTGCTTTATTGTCGGGACACATGACTTAAGTCCTCGGTCACGCGTCGAGCTTACGATGGAAGCTTCGCATGGCCCAAGACGGCGCCACGATAGAGTGACCGCGCCGCAACTGATCGCCCGGTCCTCGCGGATCGGTGCCGAACGAGGCAAAGAAAGGCGAGAGACATGAATATGAATGCGCCGGGGGCGCAAACGGTTCCCGCACGGGTGGAACCCTACCGGAAGATAGCCGTGATCGGCGCGGGCTCGTGGGGCACCGCGCTCGCGTCCGTCGCCCGAACCGCGGGCAGATCCGTCACGCTCTGGGGCCGGGACGAGGCCGTTCTGTCCGCCGTGTCGCGCGACCGGGCCAACCCGCGCTACCTGCCGGACGTGGAACTGCCGGACGGAATCTCCACGACGACCAACCTCGAAGCCGCGGTCGAAGGCGCCGATGCGATCTTGATCGTGACGCCCTCGCGCACGCTTCGTGACATGTGCCGCCGGATCGCACCGCACCTCGCCCCTGAGGTGCCTGTCGTTCTCTGTGCGAAGGGCATCGAGGCCGAGAGCGGCCTTCTGATGACACAGGTCGCGGAGGAGGAGTTGTCCGGTCAGCCGGTGGGCGCCCTTTCGGGGCCGACCTTCGCCCGGGAGACCGCGCTCAACCATCCGACTGCGGCGACCGTCGCGTTCCCGTTTCACTACGCGCACCGGCTCGCACCGCAGGACAGCCCGGCGGCACGTGTCGCGGTGTCGCTCAGCTCCGGGGCCTTCCGGCTCTACATCTCGGACGACCTGGTCGGTGTCGAGGTCGGCGGCGCGGTGAAAAACGTCATCGCCATCGCCTGCGGGATGATGACCGGCTCCGGTTTCGCGGAAAACACGCGTGCCGCCCTCATCACGCGCGGCATGGACGAGATGAAGGCGCTCGCCGAGGCGCTCGGCGGCCGCCGGGAGACGGTGACGGGGCTGTCCGGCGCGGGCGATCTTACGCTCACCTGCTCGAGCATGACGTCCCGGAACATGTCGCTCGGGGTGCAACTGGGGCAGGGGATCGCGCGCAGCGACTGCTTTTCAGGCGAACCCGTCGTGGTCGAAGGCGAGATCAACGCGATTTCCGTGATCGACCTGGCCCGCAGGGTCGGCGTCAGCATGCCGATCTGCGAAGCCGTCCACGACATCCTGCACGAGGCGGCAGACCTGCGGGAGACCTTCGCCGCGCTCTGGTCCCGTCCGATCGAGGGGGAGCCGAAGGGCTTGTCGCTCCTGTTCGATCATCCGATCGGGGTTGAGGCGGGAGTGCGCGCATGAACCAGATGGCCCCCCTTCCGGCGCGCGCTCTCAACGACCGCGCCTTCGTTCTCGCGACGGACCTCGATGGCACATTCCTTGGCGGTTCGGAGGCGGAGCGGCAAGCCCTCTACGGCTGGATCGAGGAGAACCGCCGCACCATCGGCCTGATCTTCGTGACCGGCCGCGACCCCGGCTTCATCGGGGAACTGACATCGGGAGACGTCCCCGCGCCCGACTACGTCGTCGGCGATGTCGGCACGACCATCGCGCATTTCCGCGAAGGCGAGGTCGAGCCCATCGCGGCGCTCGAGGCCGAGATCTCCACCGCGTGGAGCGATGCGGGCGCGCGTGTGCGCGAGACGCTGGACGGCCACCCCGGGCTCACGCTTCAACCGACCGCATTCCGCTACCGCGTGAGTTACGACTACGACCCCGGCGCCTACGATCCGAGCGCCGAGGCGCGGATGCGCGCTTTGGGGCTCGACGTGCTGATCTCCGACAACCGGTTCTTCGACGTCCTGCCGCGGGGCGTGAGCAAGGGGCCTTCGCTCCGCCGTCTCGTCAACTGGCTGAAGATCGAGGAGCATCGCGTGCTCGCCGCGGGCGATACGCTCAACGACCTCTCGATGCTCGTCTCCGGCCTGCCTGCCGTGGCCGTCGGCAACTCCGAACAGGCGCTTGTCGACAGGATCGCGGCGCACGATCACGTCTATCGCGCCAGCGCTCATGGCGCCGGCGGCATTCTCGAGGCCATCGAGGCCTTCAACCTGCATCCCACCCCGAAAGGAGCCTGACATGTCTTCGGATCTCGTCATCGTCTATCACCGCCAGCCCTACGAGGAGGTGGAGATCGACGGCAAGACGCACTTCCGCGAGAACAAGAGCCCGAACGGGATCGTGCCGACGCTCAAGAGCTTCTTCGGGCGCGCCGAGCATGGCGCGTGGATCGCCTGGAAGCTCGCCGAGGATCCGTCGAACCCGGACTTCGAGCGCGTGGTCGAGATCGAGGACAGCTATGGCCAGTATACGGTCTCGCGTCTGCCGATGACCGAGGAGGACGTGCAGAGCTTCTATCACGTCACCTCCAAGGAGGCGTTCTGGCCGATCCTCCACGGCTTCAAGGAGCGGTACAATTACGACCCGGTCGACTGGCCGACGTTCCGTCGCGTGAACTGGGCCTTTGCCGAGGCCGCCGCCGCCGAGGCGGCACCGGGCGCCGTGGTCTGGGTGCATGACTACAACCTGTGGCTCGTGCCCGGCTATCTCAGGAAGATGCGGCCCGACGTGCGCATCTCGTTCTTCCATCACACGCCGTTCCCGTCGGCGGATGTCTTCAACGCCTTGCCCTGGCGCAAGGAGATCGCCGAGAGCCTTCTCGCCTGCGATGTCGTCGGGTTCCATATTCCGCGCTACGCGGCGAACTTCGTGTCGGTCGTCAGGTCGCTGACAGACGTGTCGGTCACGCGCCGGGAACAGGTGAACCCCGACTTCATCAACGAAGGGACCGCCCTGACCGAGCGGAGCATGCCGCTCGAGCTGGAGTTCCAGGGGCAAACGGTGCGCGTGATCGCGTCTCCGGTGGGGGTGGACGTCGACTATATCGAAGACCGCGCTCAGAGCCCGGAGGCCGAGGCGCGCACGGCCGAGATCAGGGACTGGCTGGGCGGGTCGCAACTGATCCTTTCCGTTGGCCGGACCGACTACACGAAGGGCGGGGTCCAGCAACTGGAAAGCTACGAGCGGCTGCTTGAGCAGAACATCCGGCTGCGCGGCCAGGTGCGGCTGATGCACGTCTCGGTCAGCGCCAACCGGAACATGACGATCTATCAGAACATCCAGAACGAGATCGAACAGGTCGCGGGCCGCATCAACGGGCGCTTCGGAACGCTGGAATGGCAGCCGGTTTCGCTGATCTCCCGCGCGATCCCGTTCGACGAGCTTGTCGCCTACTACCGGGCGGCGGATGTCGCGTGGATCACACCGCTCGTCGACGGCATGAATCTCGTCTGCAAGGAATACGTGGCGGCCCGCACCGACGGGGACGGGGCGCTTGTGCTGTCGGAGTTCGCGGGTGCCGCGGTCGAAATGGGCTCGGCGATCATCACCAACCCCTATTCGCACAAGTCGATGGACAGCGCGATTCTCCAGGCGATCTCGTTGGAGAAGGCCGAGCGTGAGGAGCGGATGGCCGAACTGCGCCGGGTCGTCCGGAAATACGACATCGCCGCGTGGGGCCGCGATCAGCAAGCCGCGTTCGAGGCCGCCGCTCACAGCGATGCTCTGGTCGGCGCGGCGGAGGACGCGCGGCCCGCCGCCTGACAGTCAGAGGGCCTTGGCGCGTTCTCTGAGCGCGAACTTCTGGATCTTTCCGGTCGAGGTCTTCGGGAGATCCTCGAAGACAACGTGGCGCGGGCACTTGTAGTGCGCCATCCGCTCGCGGCAGAAGGCCACGATATCGTCCTGCGTCGCCGACGCGCCGGGGCGCAGTTCGACGAAGGCGCAGGGGGTTTCGCCCCATTTCTCGTCGGTCTTCGCGACGACGGCTGCGGCGGCCACGGCCGGATGCCGGTAGAGCACGCCTTCGACCTCGATCGACGAGATGTTCTCGCCGCCCGAGATGATGATGTCCTTGGAGCGGTCGCGGATCTCGAGATACCCGTCGGAATGCATCACGGCGAGGTCGCCAGTGTGGAACCAGCCGTCCTTGAAGCTTTTCTCGGTCGTGTGCGGGTTTTTCAGATAGCCCCTCATGGTGATGTTGCCGCGGAAGAATATCTCTCCCATCGTCTCGCCGTCGGGCGGCACGGGGATCATCGTCTCCGGGTCGGCCACCATCACCGCTTCCTGCACCTCGTAGGTGACGCCCTGGCGCGCTTTCTTCGAGGCCTTCGCTTCGGCAGAGAGGCCATCCCACTCCGGATGCCACGCCGAGACCATGCAGGGCCCGTAGGTTTCGGTCAGACCGTAGACGTGCGTCACGTCCACGCCCATGCCCTCCATGCCTTCTATGACGGCGGCGGGCGGCGCCGCGCCGGCCGTCATCATGCGGATCTTCTGGGGCCAGTCGGGGCGCTGGTCAGCCGGCGTGTTCACCAGCATCGACATGACGATGGGCGCGCCGCAGAGGTGGGTGACCCCGTGTCTGGCGAAGGCGTCGAAGATCGCCGGCGCCTCCACCCGGCGGAGGCAGACATGCGTTCCCGCAAGCGCCGAGACGGTCCAGGGAAAGCACCAGCCGTTGCAGTGGAACATCGGCAGCGTCCAGAGGTAGACCGGGAACTGGCCCATGCTCCAGCTCACCGAGTTGCCGAGCGCGTTCAGGTAGGCGCCACGGTGGTGGTAGACCACGCCCTTCGGGTCACCGGTCGTGCCCGAGGTGTAGTTGAGCGCGATGGCCTGCCATTCGTCATCGGGCATGACGGGGCCGAAGTCGGGGTCGCCCGTCCCGATGAACTCCTCGTAGGTCATCCGGCCGAGGCGCTTTCCGCCCGGACCTTCGGGATCCTCGATGTCGATCACGAGCGGCCTGGTTCCGAGCATCGCGAGCGCATCCTCGATGACGGGCGCGAATTCGGTGTCCGTCAGCAGCACCTTGGCCTCGCCATGGCCGAGGATGAAGGCGATCGCAGCGGCGTCGAGGCGGGTGTTCAACGCGTTGAGGATCGCGCCCGCCATCGGGATTCCGAAATGCGCCTCGACATGCTCGGGAATGTTCGGCGCCATCATCGCGACGGTGTCATCGCGCCCGATCCCGTGCTTGGCCAGAGCCGACGCGAGGCGGCGGCTGCGCGTGCAAGTCTCGGCCCAGGTTCTTCGGATATCGCCATGAATGACGGCCACGCGGTCGGGATAAACGGCGGCCGTGCGCCGGATGAGGGAGATCGGCGTCAGCGGCACATGGTTGGCCGCGTTCATCCCGAGCCCGACTTCGTAGATACTCGTCATAGCTTCCCCCCTTTCGTCCTGCGCCGGCGTCGATGAAACCCGATCTTCGCGGGTTTGTCATCCGTGGACGCGACCGGGAAACGCTTTGGAACCGCTTGCCATTCCTCATCGGGACGCCGACATGGGACGGGTCAAGCCGGGGAATGTGGTCATGAGCTGGATCGAACGCTTTGCGGGACTGTCGAGCCTCGATGCGTCCGTGCGCGAAATGCTCGTGAACCGGAGCACCGTCATCACCGTCCCCAAGGACACGGTGATCTTCGGGCCGGGGAAGTCGCCCGAGAACCTGCTTCTCCTTCTGGAGGGGGCCGTGCGCGTCCAGCAACTCGCCGAGAACGGGCGCGAGATCGTGCTTTACCGCGTTCATGCCGGAGAAAGCTGCGTCCTGACGACGGCCTGTCTTCTGGCCTACGAGGACTATTCGGCCGAAGGGATCGCCGAGACGCCCGTCTCTGCGGTCGCGATCCCGCGTCCGGTCTTCGACGACCTGATGGCGAACTCTCCGCAGTTCCGGGAGTTCGTCTTCCGGGCCTATTCGAAACGCATCACCGACCTCTTCCTCGTCATCGAGGAAATCGCGTTCAAGCGCATGGACATCAGGCTGGCACAGAAGCTCCTCGATCTTGCGGGCGAGACCGGAGTGGTTCACGCGACGCACCAGCAGATGGCGGCGGAGCTCGGGACGGCACGCGAGGTGATTTCGCGCCAGCTTGCCGAATTTCAGCGCCGGGAGTGGGTGGCGCAGTCGCGTGGCGAGATCCGGATTCTCGATCACGGCGCGATCGAGGATCTTGCCCAGAAGGACTGAGCGGCCCCCGGCATGAAAAATTCCGTTGTCCGAATGTTTCGGTGACATCGTCACTGAAGGCCGAGTCGCCGGGTGATACACCGTCCTTCGAACAGCAAGAGAAATGCCGGAGGATCCGATATGACCTACCAAGCCAAGATCGACGTGAAGCCCGAGGTGAAAGCCTTCTTCGACGAGGCCACCTTCACGGCGTCCTTCGTCGTGAAAGACCCGACCTCGAACGCCTGCGCCATCGTCGATTCGGTGATGGACATCGACTATGCCGCCGGTCGGATCACCACCGACAGCGCGGACGAGATCGTCAAGTACGTTGAGGACAATGACCTGAAGGTCGAGTGGATCATCGAAACCCACGTCCACGCCGACCACCTGTCCGCCGCGCCCCA
>CAYTBD010000063.1:650-9984 GCA_964435755.1 uncultured Rhodobacterales bacterium | reverse complement strand
CCGCCACGAAGATCGGGTAGTACATCGAGAAATCTGGCCAGCCCGACGTCTCCCATCCCAGTGTCGCGCCGAGCGCCTCTTCGGAGGCTATCAGCCCGGGCCGCACCCGGTCCGCGTCCTCAGGGCTCAGCATCTCGAAGACGATCGCCGCGGGTTCGATCGCCTCGACGACGATCGCCTGATGGGCGTGGTGGATCGGGTTGTCGTGGATTTCGCCGACGATCACGATATCGGCGTCCGGAAGATCATAGAGATCGGTCGGCTCGATGCGATCGGCCCAGGCGCCGGAGGCGAGGAGCGCGGCGACGACCGCACCCGGGCTTTTCGCGATCAGGCGAAAAATTCGTGCACCTCGCCCGATTGCTTCTCCAAGCTCTTGCGCATCTTCCCGAAGGCTGCGGCCTCGAGCTGTCGGACGCGCTCCTTCGACAGGCCCAGTTCCTCACCGAGGCTCTCGAGAGTGCGGGGCTCCTCGCGGAGCTTGCGCTCACGCACGATGAAGCGCTCCCGGTCGTTCAGCGCCTGCATCGCCGTGACGAGCCACTCGCGCAGCGTGTCGATGTCCTTGTCGTGCTCGACAAGCTCTGCCGCCTGCTGACCGTCGTCCTCAAGCGCGTCGATCCACTCGCGTCCCTCGTCCTCTGTCGACTGCGTGGCGTTGAGCGAGAAGTCGGAACCCGACAAGCGCCCTTCCATCATCTCGACGTCGTGAAGCGGAACGCCGACCTCGGTCGCGATCAACTGGCGCAGCTGGTGGGAGTCCAGACGCTCGCCCCGCGCTGCCGCCTCACGCTCGAGCCGGGCCTGGACACGGCGCATGTTGAAGAAGAGCGACTTCTGGCTCGACGTGGATCCCGTACGGACCATCGACCAGTTCCGCATCACGTAGTCCTGGATCGAGGCCTTGATCCACCAGACCGCATAGGTCGAGAATCGCACCCCGCGGTCGGGATCGAACTTGTCGGCGGCCTTCATGAGGCCCAGCCCCGCTTCCTGGATGAGATCGTTCATCGGCGCGCCGTAGCGCTTGAACTTCGCCGCCATGGAGATCGCGAGTCGCATGTAGGCCGTCACGAGACGGTGCAGCGCCTGTTCGTCGCGGTGATCGCGCCACGCATACGCGAGCCGGAGTTCGGTTTCGGCATCGAGCAGCTCCGCCCGCATCGCGATCCGTGAAAGAGTCTGGTCAGAATACCCGTCGAGCGCCATCTTCGAAACTCCCGGTTTAAGGCCAACAACGCGGCCTTGTTTCGTGTTGTTCCTGTCACGGGTACGGGGCGAGACGCGGACCGGATCACAAAGAAAGGGTGACGCGGAGTTGTCCCGAGGTGATCGCGGACTAGGTCCGGCGGTTTTGCCGCGTCCGTCTGTGGACGTCCGGGATTGGACCAGCCCGCGTGAAGACCATGGCCGACCCACGGGCCTGCCTTCATGGCGCGCGTTCACGATTCGTAAAGCGCTTTGGCCGTAGCCGTTAACCATAGGTCGCGGAGGGCGGAACATGGTGACGCGCGCGTACACGGTCGCGTTCGAGGGGGTCGAGGCGCGGATCGTCGAGGTTCAGTGCGCCGTCTCTCCGGGCCTGCCCGCCTTCTCGCTCGTGGGACTACCCGACAAAGCGGTCTCCGAGGCGAAGGAGCGGGTGCGCGCGGCGCTCACCTCCCTGTCGATCGCCCTGCCGTCCAAGCGGATCACGGTGAACCTGTCGCCCGCCGACCTGCCGAAGGAAGGCTCCCATTTCGATCTGCCGATCGCGCTGGCGCTTCTCGCCGCGCTCGACATCCTACCCAGGGACGACATCGAGGGAACGGTGTCGCTGGGCGAACTGTCGCTCGACGGGACCCTCGTGCAGGTCGTGGGCGCTCTGCCGGCCGCGCTGGCGGCGGCGGAAGAGGCGCGCACGCTCGTCTGCCCGCGCGCCTGCGGCGCCGAGGCGGCCTGGGTCGGAGCCGCCAAAGTCATCGCGCCCGGATCGCTCGACGAGGCGATCCGGCATTTCACCGGCCAGTGTGTCCTGCCGCCGGCGGAACCGGGAGAGGTCGCGCCCGCCCGGGCGGGACCGAAGGATCTTTCGGACGTGCGCGGCCAGGAGCGGGCGAAGCGCGCGCTCGAGATCGCGGCGGCGGGGCGGCATCACCTCCTCATGATCGGGACGCCGGGGTCGGGCAAGTCGATGCTCGCCGCGCGCCTGCCCGGCATCCTGCCGCCGCTGACCGCCGCCGAGGCGCTCGAGACGTCGATGATCCACTCGCTGTCGGGCCTGCTCGACGACGGCGGCATCTCGCGTGCCCGGCCGTTCCGGGAGCCGCATCACACCGCTTCCATGGCGGCGATCGTGGGCGGCGGAAAGGGTGCCAAGCCCGGCGAGATCAGCCTCGCGCACAATGGCGTGCTGTTCATGGACGAGTTCCCGGAATATCCGCGGGCGGTGCTCGAAACCCTTCGCCAGCCGATCGAGACCGGCGAAGTCGTGGTGGCCCGCGCGAACGCGCATGTCCGCTATCCGTGCCGCTTCATGCTGGTCGCCGCGGCGAACCCCTGCAAGTGCGGCTATCTTGCGGACCCTGCGCGCGCCTGCGCCCGCGTGCCCCAGTGCGGAGAGGACTATCTGGGCCGCATCTCCGGCCCGCTCATGGATCGCTTCGATCTTCGGGTCGACGTGCCGCCGGTCGCCTTTTCGGATCTCGAGACAGCAAGTGGGGGCGAGTGCTCGGCTGACCTTGCGGCGCGGGTCGCCTCGGCACGCGACCGGCAGGCGGCGCGGTTCGCAGGACAGGGCGGGATCCGGCTCAACGCCGATCTCGTCGGCGCGGCGCTCGATGAGGTGGCCTGTCCCGATGCCTGCGGGCGCGAACTCCTCAACAAGGTGGCGCTACGCTTTGGCCTTTCGGCACGTGGCTACCACCGTGTCCTGCGTGTCGCCCGCACAATCGCCGATCTTGCAGGTGACGAAGCCGTCGGGCGGAGCCATGTGGCCGAGGCGGTCAGCTTTCGTCTGGCGGAAGCGGCGCCTTGAGCCTGCGCGCGACGAAGGCGGCGGTCCTTGCGAGCGCGTCCCGCGCCTCGGGAACCCGTCCGTCGAAGATCTGCCAGACGTGCGGCGCGTCGTCCCAGAGATCGACCTCGACGCCGCCCCCCGCCGCCCTGAGCCGCTCCGCCATCCGAAGCGTGTCGTCGAGCAGGATCTCGCAGCGGCTGGCCTGCAGATAAACGGGCGGCGGGTCCGGAAAGTCGGCGAACAGCGGCGACGCGCGCGGATCCTGCGGATCGGCCCCCGCAAGCACCATCTCGACCAGATCGCCAAGCCGGGACGCCGGCAGGATCACGTCGCGCGCCGCGTTCGCGTCGATCGAATCGCCCGACCCCGTGAGATCCGTCCAGGGCGAAAAGGCGTAGAGCCCGGCGGGCGGCGTGCCGCGGCGGCAGAGTTCGGACAGAAGCGCGAGGGCCAGCCCGCCGCCCGCGCTGTCCCCGCCGAGCACGATCCGACCGGGCGGGCAGCCTTCCGAGACGAGGGCATCCCAGACGGCGACCACGTCCTCGAAGGCGGCCGGAAACGGCGCCTCGGCCACCAGGCGGTAGTCCGGGGCGACGACCGGGATGCCGGCGAGCGCGGAGAGCCGTCCCAGCATTCCCTCGTAGGCCTTGGCGCTGCCGACGATGTAGCCGCCGCCGTGGAGATGGAGGATGATCCCGTCGGCGCGCGGTTCGGTCCAGGCGAAGCGCGCAACGTCGATGGGCCGTGCCGGACCGGGAATCTTCCCCATGACCGCCGTCGTGTCGCTCCTGCGGAAGAAGAGTCGGGCGGCGAGAGCGAAATCCCGCTCCGCCTGCTCCGGCGACCGGGTGCGGCGGAGAAGCGGTTTGGCGCTTCCGCGCAGGATCGCGTTGAGAAGGGCAAGCTGCCAGCTCATCAGGCACGTCTCGCCTCGATCGCCTCCCAGATCCTCGCGGTCACGTTCACGCCGTCGAATCGCTCGAGTTCCTGCAAGCCGGTGGGAGAGGTCACGTTGATCTCGGTGAGCCAGTCGCCGATGACGTCGATGCCCACGAAAATCTGCCCCTTCTCACGCAGGACCGGCGCGATCCGCGCGCAGATCTCACGGTCCCGGTCGCTGAGGCCAATCTTCTCGGGTCGGCCGCCCACATGCATGTTCGATCGCGTCTCGCCCGCGGCCGGGACGCGGTTGATCGCACCCACCGGGTCTCCGTCGACGAGAATGATGCGCTTGTCGCCTTTCGAGACGTCGGGGAGAAATTGCTGGGCGATCAAAGGTTCGCGCGAAAGCGAGGCGAAGAGTTCGTGCAGGCTCGCGAGATTGCGGTCGTTGGGGTCGAGCCGGAAGACGCCCGCGCCACCGTTGCCGTAGAGCGGTTTCAGGATGATGTCGCCATGATGCGCCTTGAATGCGCGCAATGCGGCGAGGTCGCGAGCGATCATCGTGTCCGGGATCAGGTCCGGAAAGCGCAGGACGAGGAGCTTCTCGGGCGAGTTGCGGACCCAGAACGGGTCGTTCACCACGAGGGTTCCGGGGGAGAGGTGCTCGAGAAGATGCGTCGTGGTGATGTAGCCCATGTCGAAAGGCGGATCCTGCCGCAACCAGACGACGTCCTGCGTCGCGAGATCGATCTCGATCTCCGCGCCGAGCGAATGGTGGTTTCCCTTCTCTCGCCGGACAGTCAGCGGCCAGCCGCGGGCGAGGATCCGTCCGGTTCGGTACGAAAGCCGGTCGGGAGTGTAATAGAACAGGGAATGCCCGCGGGCCTGCGCCTCCTCGGCGATCCGAAAGGTGCTGTCGGCGTCGATGTCTATCCCCGCGATCGGGTCCATCTGGATGGCGACGTTGAGAGCCATGAGCGTCCCTCTGCTGTGTCCGGCCCTTTCATGGCGCAGACCGGGGAGGGGCACAATGGCATCAGTGCATCGTCGCGTTCTCCACGATCTCGATGCGACCCATCTCGTCGACGAGCGCGATGTCGATCCGCATTTCCGTGAGCGCCCCCCTTGGCAGCGTCGCGGCATAGGCTTCTGCGGACCGCTGAATCCGCTCGAGCTGCAGGGGCGAGACGCGTGACAGCGCCGTCGCGTGATCCCGGGCCTTCTTCACCTCGACGAATATCACGCCGTCGCCGTTGCCGAAGATCAGGTCGATCTCACCGCCCGGCCCACGCCAGCGGCGCTCCCGGAGATCGTGGCCGCCGCGCAGGAACCGGTCAGCGACCTGCGCCTCCGCCGCAAGGCCGGATTGATGGTTGGTCGCACCGCGAATGCTCCGTTCCGCCTGCATCGTGCCCTCCGGTTCAACGCCCGAGCTTTGCGGACGTCGTCAGAGACTGCAACGAAGATATCTATCGTCGGTTAATCGTCGCGATTGTCTGCCCGATCGAGTGCCGCCTGATAGACCTGACGCTTCGGCAGCGAGAGCGCCGTGGCGACATGGGCCGCGGCGTCCTTGACGCTCATCGTCCGCAGGGCCGCATCGAGCATGCCTGCCATGTCCGCGGCGTCCGGGGCCCGCCTGTCGCGGTCGATGACGAGGACGATCTCCCCCTTCGGCGGGTCCGCCCGCACCGATGCCGCGAGATCGGGGAGGGATCCGCGCCGGACCTCCTCGAACCGTTTGGTCAGCTCCCGGCACATCGCCGCGTCGCGCGCGCCGAGCACCTCGGCGGAGGCCCGCAGCGTGGCTCCGACACGCCCCGGCGCCTCGAAGAGGACGAGCGTCGCCGCAACGCCCTTGAGCTCCTCGAGGAAACGCTGCCTTTCGCCGGTCTTGGAGGGCGGGAAGCCGGCGAAGAGGAACCGGTCGGTCGGCAGGCCCGACACGGTCAGCGCGGCGACCGCCGCCGAGGGGCCGGGCGCGGTGTGGACCGGATGCCCCGCCTCGATCGCCGCGCGGCCCAGGGCATAGCCGGGATCGGCGACGAGCGGCGTGCCGGCCTCGGACACGTAGGCGACCGATTTGCCGTCCGCCAGCGCCGAGAGAAGCCGCGGGCGAACCGCCGGACCGTTGTGATCGTGATAGGCGATGAGCGGGCGGCCGCCCAGCGGTATGCCATGGATGTCCATGAGCTTGCGTGCCGTGCGCGTGTCTTCGGCCGCCAGAACGTCGGCGCCCGCGAGAATGTCGAGCGCGCGCAGGGTGATGTCGCGTGCCGTTCCGATCGGCGTTGCGACGAAGTGAAGGCCGGGCGGCACCGGGTGCGGCGCGGCCGTCATCGGAACCGGAGGCTCCGTCGAGATTTACACCATTGCACCTTCCGCATAGGGTGCCTCCAACTGTTCCTGACCGTTTCCCGCGAGGAAGTGCCATGGTTGCCGCAACGGCCGTCGCCCGCAAGCTTCAACTGGGCCTTCTGGCCCTCCTGTCCGCCGTCCTGCTCACCGCCTGCGAGACGGGCGGCATGGGCGGCCCGACGATCAACACGCGGACTGACGTCCCGGTCGCCCTTCTCGTCCCGGCGGGATCGCCGGATGGCGGTGCGACGCTTGCGCAGAGCCTCGAAAACGCGGCGCGGCTTGCGATTGGCGACCTGCAGGGGGCCCGGATCGACCTCCGGGTCTACGACACCGCCGGCCAGCCGGCGCAGGCCGCCGCGGTCGCGCAGGAGGCCGTGAGGGACGGCGCGCGCATCATCATCGGCCCGGTCTTCGCGGAATCGGCCGCCGCCGCCGGACAGGCCGTGGCAGGGCGCGGGATCAACGTGCTGTCATTCTCGAACAACCCGACCGTGGCGGGCGGCAACGTCTTCGTGCTGGGCACGACTTTCGACACGACGGCGAACCGTCTCGTGCGCTACGCGGTGTCGCAGAACCGCGGCAACATCCAGATCGCGCATGGCCTCGACACGTCCGAGCAACTCGGGCGGGACGCCATCGTCCGGGCGATCCAGGCGAACGGCGCGCGCATCGCCGGGGTCACCGGTTTCGAGCTGAGCCAGCAGGGCGTCATCGACGCCGTTCCCGACATCGCCAGCCAGACCGAGAGTTCCGACGCAGACGCGATCTTCCTGACCTCGGGAACCTCGGGCGCGATCCCGTTCCTTGCGCAGCTACTTCCCGAGAACGGGATCGATCCGGCCGAGGTGCAGTACATCGGCCTGCAGCGCCTCGACGTCCCGTCGAGCGCCTTGTCGCTCTCGGGTCTCCAGGGCGCGTGGTTCGCGCTGCCGCAACCGGGACCTTCCGAACAGTTCTCGGCGCGCTACCAGGCCGCCTACGGCTCTCAGCCGCACCCGATCGCGGGCCTTGCCTACGATGCGATCGCGGCGATCGGCGCCCTCGTCAGCCAGGGCCAGTCGAACGCGCTCACCGGTCAGGCGCTGACCCAGCCCTCAGGCTTCGCCGGGGTGAACGGCGTCTTCCGCCTGCTGCCCGACGGCACGAACGAACGCGCTCTCGCCGTGGCGCAGATCCAGAACAACCAGGTGATCGTGATTGACCCCGCTCAAAGAAGCTTCGGCGGCGCCGGCCTCTGAGCCGGCGACGCCCGACGATCCCGGCCATGCCTATCCGAACCTGATCCGGTCGCCGGACGCGATCTTCGATCGCGCCTCGGTGCGGGCGGCGCTCGAGGCCGACCTCGCGTCGGCCGCAGACAACCGCGAGATCCGGGCGGCGACGGTGCGCCACCTCAAGGCGGCGCTCCAGCACGGGCGAGAGACGATCGGAGCCGCCTTCGCCGAGCGCCCGCGCGCTGCGCGGGAGACGGTCACGGCCTACGCCTTTCTCATGGACGGCGTGGTGAAGACGGTTCTCGAGATCGCGATGACCCGTCTTCATCCGCGCCCGAACCCGACCGAGGGCGAGAAGATAGCCGTGCTGGCCGTCGGCGGCTACGGCCGCGCCGAAATGGCGCCGTTCTCCGACGTCGACCTCCTGTTCCTGACGCCCTACAAGATCACCGGCTGGCTCGAGAGCGTCATCGAGTCGATGCTCTACATCTTCTGGGACCTGCACCTGAAGGTCGGCCACGCGAGCCGGACGATCAAGGAGTGCATCCGGCTCGGGCGCGAGGACTACACGATCCGGACGGCGCTTCTGGAACGTCGGTTCATCGCCGGCGAACCTGCACTTGCGGACGAGCTTGGCCGGCGGCTCCAGAAGGAGCTCTTCAAGGGCACCGCGTCGGACTACATCGAGGCGAAGCTCGCCGAGCGGGCGGAGCGGCATCGCAAGCAGGGCGGTCAGCGCTACGTCGTCGAGCCGAACGTCAAGGAAGGCAAGGGCGGGTTGCGCGACCTGCAGACGCTGTTCTGGATCGCGAAATACGTCAAGGGCGTGCGGAACGCAGAAGACCTCGTGAAGCTCAAGGTCTTCTCGAAGGAGGAATACGACAGCTTTCTGCGCGCGGAGACCTTCCTGATGGCGGTGCGGTGCCACCTCCACCTGATTTCCGGCCGGGCGATGGATCAGCTCACGTTCGACCTGCAGGTCGAGGTCGCCGACCGGATGGGCTACAAGGATCGCGGCACCCGGCGCGCGGTGGAATTCTTCATGCAGGACTACTTCCGGCACGCGACGCGGGTGGGAGAGCTGACCCGCATCGTGCTTACCGATCTCGAGGCGCGCCATACCAAGAAGGCGCCGGACCTGTTCCGCGTCCTCCGCCGCAAGAAGAAGGTGAAGGACGGCTACGCCATCGTGCACAACCGGATCACGGTGGAGAACGAGAAGACCTTCCTCGCCGACAAGATCAATCTTCTGCGGATCTTCGAGGAGGCGCTCCGAACCGGATACCTTCTCCATCCCGATGCGATGCGGCTGGTCTCGGCCAATCTCGACCTGATCGACGACGAGATGCGGAGCGACCCCGAGGCGAACCGCATCTTCTTCGACACGCTTCTGAAGCACGGCAACCCCGAGCGGGCGCTGAGGCGGATGAACGAACTCGGGGTGCTCGCCGCCTTCGTGCCCGAATTCGCGCCGGTGGTGGCGATGATGCAGTTCAACATGTATCACGCCTACACGGTCGACGAGCACACGATCCAGTGCATCAAGACCCTCGCGCAGATCGAGCGGGAGGAACTCGTCGAGGAACTGCCGATCGCCTCGCGCATCCTGGGCGAGGGGCTGAACCGGAAGGTGCTTTATGCGGCGCTGTTCCTGCACGACATCGGAAAGGGCCGCGAGGAGGATCACTCGGTCGTGGGCGCGCAGATCGCGCGGAAGGTTGCGCCGCGGTTCGGGCTGAAGAAGGACGAGGCCGAGACGGTGGAATGGCTGGTCCGCAATCACCTCCTGATGTCCGACATGGCGCAGAAGCGCGACCTGTCCGATCCGCGGACGGTGCGCGGCTTCGCCAAGGCGGTGAAGACGAAAAAGCGGCTCGAC
>CAYTBD010000063.1:0-640 GCA_964435755.1 uncultured Rhodobacterales bacterium | reverse complement strand
CTTCTGACGGTGCTCACGGTCTGCGACATCCGCGGGGTGGGGCCGAACGTGTGGAACAACTGGAAGGCCCAGCTTCTCAGGCAGCTCTACCGCGAGACCGCAAACGCGCTCGGGACCGGGCTCGAGGAGATCAACCGCGAGACGCGGAGCGCCGAGGCCAAGGCGCGCCTTCGCGAGGCCCTGTCAGACTGGGATCCCAAGGAGGTCCGCGCCGAGGTTCAGCGGCATTACGATCCCTACTGGCAGGGGATGCCGGCGGCCGCGCACGTGGTCTTCGCCAACCTCCTGCGCGGGATCGGAGACGACGAGATCAAGGTGGATCTCTATCCCGACGAGGACCGGGACGCGACGCGGGCCTGCTTCGCGCTGGCCGACCATCCGGGCATCTTCTCGCGGCTTGCGGGTGCGCTGGCGCTGGTGGGCGCCAACGTCGTCGACGCGCGGACATACACGACGAAGGACGGCTACGCGACCGCCGTCTTCTGGGTGCAGGACGACGACGGATCGCCCTTCGAGGAATCGCGTCTCCCCCGCCTGCGCGTCATGATCGAAAAGACCCTGAGCGGCGAGGTCGTCGCGCGCGAGGCGCTGGTCGACAAGGACAAGCTCAAAAAGCGGGAGCGGCCGTTCCGGGTGCCGA
>CAYTBD010000062.1:0-10008 GCA_964435755.1 uncultured Rhodobacterales bacterium | reverse complement strand
TTCTGGGAGGGGCACGACCCCACGCAGGGCATGCGTCAGGGCAACGACGTCGGCACGCAGTACCGGTCGGGGATCTACACCTATTCGGACGCGCAGAGGCAGGCGGCCGAAGCGTCGCGCGATGCCTATGCGCCGCAGCTTGCCCGGGCGGGATACGGCGAGATCACGACCGAGATCGTGCCCGCGCCAGCTTTCTATGCCGCCGAGGACTACCACCAGCAGTATCTTGCCAAGAACCCGGCGGGCTATTGCGGCATCGGCGGGACCGGGGTCAGCTGCCCCGCGGGCCTCGGCGTGGCGTGAGCCGTGCTGGGCCGGCGAATCCATGTGACGGGCGCGAGCGGGTCCGGCACCTCGACACTCGCCCGCGGGCTGGCGAACGCGTTCGACAGCCAGGCCTTCGACACCGATGACTTCTACTGGAGGCCCACCGATCCGCCGTTTCGCGAGAAGCGCCGGATCGCCGAGCGTCTCGCGCTGATGGAGGAGCTGTTCCTGCCCCGGCGGGACTGGATCCTCTCGGGCTCTTTCACTTCATGGGGCGCGCCGATCGTGCCGCGCCTGACCCATGCGATCTTTCTGACCCTGCCCGCGGCGAGGCGATTGGCGCGCCTGCGCAAGCGCGAGCGGATGCGCGCGGATCAGGCTCTTTCCGGGACGCGCGACTGGCGTGTGGCAAATGCGGGATTCCTGGAATGGGCGATGTCCTACGACGATCCCGACTTTACCGGGCGAAGCCGGGTGAACCACGAGCGTTGGCTCGAGAGCCTCGACTGCCCGGTCATTCGGCTCGACGCGGATGTTCCGCCGGAGACGCTGCTCACCCGCGCCATCGAGGCGCTGGATCCTGTCCGCGCCGCAGCCCGGCATCGGACCTCGGCGTGAGGCCGGGCGCATGACGACCTGGACGGCGTTGACGACATTGGGCCGCAAGGAGGCGGCCGAGGCTCTGGGCGCGGCGATGGAGCGTCTCGATCCGGAGCCCACGGGCGTCGGCGTCTTCGAGATCGAGGACGACTCCGGGACCTGGGAAGTCGGCGGCTACTTCGACGTCAGGCCGGACGCCACGGGGCTCTACCTTCTCGCGGCGGCCTTCGACGCCAGTCCGTTCGTCGTCTCGGAACTGCCGGAGATCGACTGGGTCGCGAAGGTTCGGCGGGAGCTTTCGCCAGTCGAGGCGGGACGGTTCTTCGTCCACGGAGCCCATGACGCGGGAGCGGTGCCGGACGGCGTGATCCCGCTTCTGATCGAAGCGTCGATGGCGTTCGGCACCGGACACCACGGAACGACGAAAGGCTGTCTTCTGGCCTTCGACCGGCTTCTTTGCGCGGGCCCCCCTCCCCGCCGGGTGGCGGACGTGGGAGCGGGCACTGCCGTGCTCGCCATGGCGGCGGCCAAGGCCGGGTGCGAGACGGTCGTGGCCGGCGACATCGATCCGGTGGCCGTCGAGGTTGCCGCTGCGAATGTGGCGGCGAACCGGCTTTCGGGCCGCGTCGCCTGTGTCGAGGCGGCGGGCTTCGATCATGCCGCCTTCCGCAAGGTCACGCCCGCCGATCTCGTGTTCGCCAATATCCTCAAGGGCCCGCTGGTCGATCTCGCGCCGGAAGTCGCCCGACGGACGGCGCCGGGAGGACACGTGATTCTCTCGGGGCTCCTCAACGAGCAGGCCGCAGAAGTGTCATCTGTTTATGCGCGCTGCGGCTTCAATCTGGTCGCGGAGGATCGCATTGGTGCGTGGACGTGTCTGACGATGCGCAGAATGCCGCCGAAGCTTGGCTGACGGGCCAAGTTTCTGACACCTTGTCATCGCTGACCACATTTCCGCCATATTGGACGGGAAAAATCGGATCGTCCGGTGGGGGTCGGCGACCAAATCGGAGGCGGACGTGTCGGAAGCACAGACTCAGAATTTCGATGATCGGCTGCGTCGAATCGATAAGCAGCATCGCGCGATGTCGCGGGGTTTCGTCCTGTCGGTGAGCCGTGACGGGCTTGTCGTGGCGAAGCCGGAAACGCGCCGCTCGCGCTTCCCGTGGCGGGTGGCGCTGTTTCTTCTTCTTGCGGTGATGGGCTTCAAGGTCATGCTGCACGCCTACATGGGCGACAGCGCCTACAACGAACGGGTGGCGCGCCTCGCCAATGGCACGACCGCCGAGCAACTCGGGGCCTATGTCCTGTCCGCCGATCCGATCACTGTCTGGATGTCGAAGTTCGTCACCGGACAGTAACCGAAGAACGCTCTAGGGCCGGCGGTTGTCCCTCGCCGCGACCCGAAACAGAAAGGCCGCGACCTTGCACGGGTCGCGGCCTTTTTCGTTGTGGTGAGCCGGCGGCGTCAGCGTGACAGGCGGTGGGCGACCTCGTCGATGCTTCCGCGGTGCAGGCCGATGTCGTCGAGCTCGCGATCGGTCAGCTGCGAAAGAGCGCTGCGGGTGACGCGGCTGTCATTCCACGCCTGGACCCCAGAGACGAGGGCGGAGAAGCTGGCGGAGAGACGGCCCAGAAGGCTCGGTCCGCCGAATTGCGAACGTGTGGTTTCGAAGAGAGCCATAGGACGTGTCCTCAATTGTAGTGGTTGCAGGAATAGTAGTGTTTGCAGGGCGCATCATTGCGACCTGACGGCAGCTAAGCGGGAAATTCCGATCCAGCAAGAGACGGAATCGCATGGGAGATATGCAGCGGAATCATGACTCCCTTTTCGCGGTAACCTTCTCATAACAAAGCGGTTTTCCGACCTCCGAAGGCGTCGCTTTTCGACCTCGGGATGACGCTTTCCGGCCACTTTCGAAGCGAGCCGTGACCGGTGCTGCGCGCATTGCCCGTTGGCAGGTGTTCGCGTTTCGTGCTAGCCGTGGCGCAAAGGCAACAAGAGCAGGGCGGCAAATGCGGGTTTTGGGCATAGACCCGGGGCTGAGGGTCCTCGGCTGGGGCCTCATAGATGTCTCGGGAAGCCGACTCAGCCATGTCGCGAACGGAATGTGCCGGTCGGATGGCGCCGACCTGGCCCGGCGTCTGCTCAGCCTTCATGCCCAGCTTACCGAAGTCGTCAGCCGCTTCGCGCCGGATGCGGTCGCCGTCGAGCAGACCTTCGTCAACAAGGACGCGGCGGGAACGCTGAAGCTGGGCCAGGCGCGGGGTATCGCGATGCTTGTCCCCGCGCAGGCGGGCATCCCGGTGGGAGAGTACGCGCCGAACGCGGTCAAGAAGGCCGTCGTCGGCGTCGGCCACGCCGACAAGCGCCAGATTGCCCACATGGTGCGGATACACCTGCCGGGCGCCGACATAGCGGGACCCGACGCGGCGGATGCGCTCGCCATCGCGATCTGCCATTCGCATCATCTCGGCTCGGCGGGGCGGCTCGCCGCCGCGGTATCGAGGGCGGCGTCGTGATCGGCCGGCTGACGGGGCGGGTGGGCTACCGCGGCGCCGACCATGTCCTCATCGACGTGGGCGGGGTCGGGTATGTCGTCTTCGTCTCGCAGCGAACGCTCGCCGCCTTGCCGGGGGTGGGAGAGGTGGCAACGCTCCATACCGACCTCCTGGTGCGAGAGGATCTGTTGCAGCTCTTCGGTTTCCCCTCGCCCGCGGAGAGGGAGTGGCATCGGCTTCTGATGTCGGTCCAGGGGATCGGCGCGAAAGCCTCGATGGCGGTCCTCGGCGCGCTCGGGGCCGACGGGGTGAGCCGCGCGATCGCGCTGGGCGACTGGAATGCGGTGAAGGCGGCGCCGGGCGTCGGGCCGAAGATCGCGCAGCGGGTCGTGAACGAACTGAAGGACAAGGCGCCCGCGGTGATGGCGATGGGCGGCGGAGAGGCGCTGGCCGGGTCGATCGAGGAGCCGTCCCCCGATACCGTCGCGAAGCCGCGCCCGGCCACGGTGCCGAAAAGTTCGGCGCAGTCCGAAGCGCTCTCGGCGCTCACCAACCTCGGTTATTCGCCCGGAGAGGCCGCCTCGGCCGTCGCGCAGGCGGCGGCCGGGAGCGACGGTGCCGATACGAGCGAGCTGATCCGGGCCGCGCTCCGGCTTCTGGCGCCGAAGGGATAAGGCATGGAACCCGATCCGACGCTTCGCCCCGACCCCCGGCCCGAGGATGCCGATCGGGCGCTCCGGCCCCAGACGCTCGAGGAATTCATCGGCCAGGCCGAGGCGCGGGCGAACCTTCGCGTCTTCATCGAAAGCGCCCGGCTGCGCGGCGAAGCGATGGACCACGCGCTGTTCTACGGGCCACCGGGGCTGGGCAAGACGACGCTCGCCCAGATCATCGCGCGGGAACTGGGCGTGAACTTCCGGATGACTTCGGGGCCGGTGCTGGCAAAGGCCGGCGACCTCGCCGCGATCCTGACGAATCTGGAACCGCGCGATGTGCTCTTCATCGACGAGATCCACCGGCTGAACCCGGCCGTCGAGGAGGTACTCTATCCCGCGCTCGAGGATTTCGAGCTCGACCTCGTGATCGGTGAGGGCCCGGCGGCGCGGACGGTGCGAATCGAGTTGCAGCCCTTCACGCTGGTCGGGGCCACGACCCGGATGGGGCTTCTGACGACGCCTTTGCGCGACCGGTTCGGGATTCCCACGCGGCTTCAGTTCTACGAGATCGCGGAGCTCCACGAGATCGTGACGCGGGGGGCGCGGCTGATGGGCATCCCGGCCGATCCCGAAGGCTCCCTCGAGATCGCCCGGCGGGCGCGGGGGACGCCGCGGATTGCCGGTCGACTTCTGCGGAGGGTTGTGGATTTCGCGCTGGTGGAGAGCGACGGGCGGCTGACGCGGGAAATCGCGGACGGGGCGCTGACCCGGCTCGGCGTGGATCACCTCGGGCTCGACGGGGCCGACCGGCGGTATCTGACGCTGGTGGCCGAGAATTACGGGGGCGGGCCGGTCGGGGTCGAGACGCTGTCGGCGGCGCTGTCGGAAAGCCGGGATTCGATCGAGGAGGTGATCGAGCCATTCCTCCTTCAGCAGGGTCTGATCCAGCGCACTCCGCGCGGGCGGATGCTTGCGCGGAAGGCCTGGATGCATCTCGGGCTCGAGGCGCCGAAGCCTTCGGGTCAGGCGGATCTGTTCTGAGGTGTTTGAATTGGGACGGGGGCCAGGCTTTGAAACAAGGGTTGAATTTCGAAGAGCGGTCTGGCGCCGGGGGCGCATCCCGATGCAGGTCCACACCCGTGGGCGGTGTCGGAGACTGAGTATTTGGACCGAGATGAAGGAGGCAGCGTGACCGAGGAGGAACTCCGGGCGCTCTTCACGCGGTCGGACGGCAGATATCTTTTTGCGCGCTGGGGGCGGCCGATCGTGCCGGTCGTCTTTGGTGTCGAGGAGGCGACGCTGGGTGTCGTCAAGGGCGCGATCGAGGCGGTGGTGGCGCTGGCCGACCACCGGATGGCGGAGACCGATCCCGAGCTCGGCGCGAACTTCATGATGTTCTTCCTGCGCGACTGGCGGGAGCTGCTCGACGTCCCCGATCTCGACCGGCTGATCCCGGAGCTGGGCGATCTCGTCCAGCGGCTCGAGGCGGCGGAGGCGAACCAGTACCGGGTGTTCCGATTCGACGCGGAGGGCGGGATCAAGGCCTGCTTCGCCTTCGCGCGGATGGACGCGGAGCTTTCGGCGGTGCCGGCCGAGGTGCTGGCGCTCAATCAGGCGGTGCAGGCGATCGTGCTGTGGTCCGACACGGCCTTCACAGACCGCTCGGCGCTGGCACGCGCGCAAAGCGGCGCGACGATCCTGAGGCCGGAGGTCGCGGGGGTGATCCGCGCGTCCTACGATCCCGTCCTGCCGGTGATGGCGGAGGACGCGGCGCATGCGCTCCGACTTGCGGCGCGGGTGCAGGCGTCTCGCGACACCTGACCGCAGCGGCGGCATTGACCGGGCGCCGGAGCCGTCTAGCTTCCCCGCGATGAGCGAGGATACCACCGTCATCTACAACGGCTCCTGCCCGGTCTGTTCGCGGGAGATCGGCGTCTACCGCGGCCGGGCCGAGGCCGCCGGAGCGGCGCTTCGCTTCGTCGACCTTGGCGAGGCGGACCTCGATGCCTGGGGGCTGACGCCCGAGGACGCCGCGCGCCGGCTGCACGCGATCGACGACGGCCGGCTGATTTCCGGGGTCGACGCCTTCGTCGCGCTCTGGCGGGGGACGCCGGGCTTCGGATGGCTGGCGCGGGCGGTGTCGCTGCCGATCGTCCGCCCCGTGGCGGGCGCGGTCTACGAGGGCGTCCTCGCGCCGCTTCTCTTCCGGATGCATCTTCGCCGCGCCGCCCGGGAGCGGGCCTGAACGAGGTGCTTGTTCCCCGCGCCCGGCGGGACTAGGCAGAGGCAGTCCCAGCGCAGGCGACCGCCGATGCCCCACCGCCTCCCGATCCGCGTCTATTACGAGGACACCGACCTTGCCGGGATCGTCTACTACGCGAACTACCTGAAATTCATCGAGCGTGGGCGGACCGAATGGGTGCGGACGCTCGGGATCGACCAGGGGCGGCTGAAGGCGGAGGCGGGCGTGGTCTTCGCCGTGCGGCGCGTCGAGGCGGAGTACCTGAGCCCCGCGCGGTTCGACGACCTGCTCGAGGTCGAGACGGAGCTTCTGGAGACGACGGCGGCGCGGATCGTGCTGGCGCAACGGGTTCTGCGGAACGAAACCGTCCTGTTCGATGCGGTCGTGACGCTGGTGGCGCTGACCGGGGCGGGACGGCCCGCGCGCCTTCCGGCGGAGTTCCGCCGCGGCGTGGAGACGTTGCGGAATTGATCCGCCGATGACGCGGATGTGTTGGCCTTTGCTCTGGCCTTCCTGTAAAGTGCGCGGCAATCAGAGCCGCCCCGAGACCCGAAGGGCGGCCGCACCGGTGAACAGAGCAGGCAGCAGATGGAAACGGAAACCCTTGCGCTCGCGCAGGAGATTGATTTCTCCATGTGGTCGCTCTTCGCGCGCGCGACCCTCGCGAACAAACTCGTCCTGATCATCCTGATCGTCGCTTCGGTCTGGGCCTGGGCGATCATCATCCAGAAGCTCGTCGACTACCGGCGTGCGCGATCCGAGGCCGCGGCCTTCGACCGCGCATTCTGGTCGGGGGAGCCGCTCGACGAACTGTTCGAGCGCATCGGCGAGGCGCCGCGGGGGGCGGCCGAGCGGGTCTTCGCGAGCGGCATGGTCGAATGGCGACGGTCGCACCGGGACGACGGCGGCCTGATCCCGGGCGCGCAGGCCCGGATCGACCGGTCGATGGACGTGGCGATCGCCAAGGAAAGCGAAAGCCTGACAAAGGGGCTGCCGCTTCTGGCAACGGTCGGCTCGACCGCGCCCTTCATCGGGCTGTTCGGAACGGTCTGGGGGATCATGCATTCCTTCATGGGCATCGCGCAGTCGCAGAACACGAACATCGCCGTCGTGGCGCCGGGCATCGCCGAGGCGCTACTGGCGACGGGGCTGGGGCTGCTCGCGGCGATCCCGGCGGTGATCTTCTACAACAAGCTGTCGTCCGACAGCGACCGGATCGTCGCGGGTTACGAGAGTTTCGCCGACGAGTTCGCGACCATCCTGTCGCGCCAGCTGGACGCGGCCTGAGATGGGCGCGGGCATCATCCAGACGGTGGGCGGCGGGACGCGCCGGCGCCGCCGCGAGAAAGGCGGCGCGCGGCCGATGTCCGAGATCAACGTCACTCCCTTCGTCGACGTGATGCTGGTGCTGCTCATCATCTTCATGGTGACGGCGCCGATGCTGACGGTGGGAGTGCCGGTGGAACTGCCAAAGACGGCGGCGCAGGCGCTGCCGTCCGAGCAGGAGGAGCCCTTGACGATCTCGATCACCGCGGACGGCGCAGTGGCGATCCAGACGACGGAAGTGCCGGAAGGCGAGCTTGTCGCGCGGCTGCGCGCCGTGGCGGCGGAGCGCGACGGGGACAAGGTGTTTCTTCGCGCGGACGGAGCGATTCCCTACGAACGGGTGATGCAGGTGATGGGAGCGCTGAACGCCGGAGGCTTCTCGAACATCGGGCTCGTGACCGACATCGGCGGCCCGAGGCTCGATGGGACCGAGGGCTGAGGCGCGGCCTTGACCACCGGCTGGTATATCTCGTGCGTGGCGCACGGCCTCCTTCTGATCGTCCTGCTGGTCGGCGGCCTATTCGGGCGCGATCGGCTTCCGGAGGTGTCGGTGGCGGATGTCTCGGTCATCAGCGAGGCGGACTACGCGGCGCTGGCATTGCGCGGACCCGAGCCGGAGGTCGAGGCGGACGTGACGGCCCCGATCGCGCCCGAGGCGGACACGGAGACGCCCGAGGTACCGGAGACGGACACGGTGCCGCAGGTCCGGCAGCCGGAGGCGACCGGGACGCCCGACACGCCCGAGGCCGTGCCGGAGACGCCCGAGGACATCGCGGTGCCGGACGCCGAGGTGACGACCGAGGTGCCGGCGATCGTGGCGCCGCCGTCGCTCACCGATGGGGACCGGATCGCGCCGCAGGTGACGCCGCCGGACGCGCCGCGGGTCGCGCCCGATCCCTCGCCGATGCCGGAGCCGGAGGCCGAGCGCGCGCCGGAGGTGGTCGAGGAGACCGCACCGGAACCGGCGCCCGAGGCGGAGACGGTGCTCGAGGAGACCGACTCCGCCGCACCGGAGGCCGCGACGACCGAGATCGTGACGGAGGCGGAGACGCCGCAGGACGTGGCTCCGGTGGAGTCGATCCGGCCGCGCTCACGTCCGCCGCGCCCGGTGCGGCAGGCGGAGGACGCCGCGCCCGAGGAGCAGCCCGCGCCGCGGGAGGACGCTGTCGAGGATGCCGTGGCGGCGGCGCTTGCCGAACAGGACCGGCCCGCGCCTCCGGTGGCCTCGGGGCCGCCGCTGACGGCGGGCGAGCGGGAGGGGCTTCGCGTGGCGGTCCAGCAGTGCTGGAACGTCGGATCCCTATCGACGGACGCGTTGCGCACCACGGTCGTGGTCGCGGTCTCTTTGGCGCAGGACGGCAGGCCCGATACCGCGTCGATCCGCATGCTGAGCTTCGAGGGCGGCGCGGAGGGCGCGGCGCGGCAGGCCTACGAGGCGGCACGGCGGGCGATCATCCGCTGCGGCGCTGCGGGGTTCGACCTGCCGGTTGAGAAGTACGACCAGTGGCGCGATATCGAGATGACCTTCAATCCCGAGGGGATGAGACTGAGATGACATATATCCTGCGAGTTCTCCTGGCGGTCGGGCTGGCCGTGGCGGCCGCGATGGCCTCGGCGCAGGAGCGCGGCCCGCTCCGGATCGAGATCACCGAGGGCGTGATCGAGCCCCTGCCGTTCGCGATCCCGACCTTCGAGGCGGAGACGCCCGACGCCGCGCAGTACGCGCAGGACATCACGCGGGTCGTCGCGGCGGACCTGACGGGGACCGGACTTTTCCGGGAGATCGCGCCCGGATCCTTCATCTCGAACGTCACGAGCTTCGCCGCGCCCGTCGCCTATCCCGACTGGCGGGCGATCAACGCGCAGGCGCTCGTCACCGGGGCGGTCTCGGTGGCTGGCGACGGGCGGCTCGTTGTGAAGTTCCGGCTCTTCGACGTCTTCGCGGGCCAGCCTCTGGGAGAAGGCCTCCAGTTCGTGGGCGAACCGGCGAGCTGGCGGCGCATGGCCCACAAGGTGGCCGATCAGGTGTACGCCCGGATCACGGGCGAGGGTGGCTATTTCGACAGCCGGGTCGTCTTCGTGGCCGAAAGCGGGCCGAAGGACGCGCGCATCAAGCGGCTCGCGATCATGGACTACGACGGGGCGAACATGCAGTCGCTCACCGACGGGGGATCCATCGTGCTCGCGCCGCGGATTTCCCGCGATGGCCAACGCATCCTCTACACGAGCTACGAGACGGGTTTTCCCGCGATCTACGAGATGACCGTCGCGAACCTCCAGCGGACGCGGCTGCCGGTGCCGACCGAGAACATGACCTTCGCGCCGCGCTATTCTCCGGACGGCTCCACGGTGATCTACTCGCTGACCGAGGGCGGGAACACCGACATCTACGCGCTCGACACCCGGGGCGGCGGT
>CAYTBD010000061.1:0-10013 GCA_964435755.1 uncultured Rhodobacterales bacterium | reverse complement strand
GTCGTCGTTGATCTCGGTCGCGCCCACGTCGAGCGCGCCCCGGAAGATGAACGGGAAGCACAGGACGTTGTTGACCTGGTTGGGATAGTCCGACCGGCCGGTCGCGATGATCGCGTCCGGCGAGACGGCGCGCACCGCGTCGGGCATGATCTCGGGTGTCGGATTGGCGAGCGCGAAAATGACCGGCTTCGCGGCCATCCTCGCCACCATCTCCGGCTTGAGAACGCCCGGTCCCGAGAGGCCGAGGAAGAGGTCGGCGCCGTCGATCACGTCGTCGAGGGTGCGGAACTCGCTCTTCTGGGCATAGGCCGCCTTCTGCGGGGTCATGTCTTCGGTCCGGCCCTCGTGCACGAGGCCGTGGATGTCGCAAAGCCAGACGTTCTCGCGCTTCACACCGAGCTTGAGCAGCATGTTCAGGCAGGCGATCCCCGCCGCGCCGCCTCCGGTCGAGACGACCTTGATGTCCTCGAAACTCTTGCCGGCGACGTGCATCGCGTTCGTCGCCGCGGCGCCGACGACGATCGCCGTGCCGTGCTGGTCGTCGTGGAAGACGGGGATGTTCATGCGTTCGCGGCAGATCTTCTCGACAATGAAGCAGTCGGGCGCCTTGATGTCCTCGAGATTGATCGCTCCGAAGGTGGGCTCGAGCGCGCAGACGATTTCGGCCAGCTTCTCGGGATCATTCTCTTCGAGTTCGATGTCGAAGCAGTCGATGTTGGCGAATTTCTTGAAGAGCACGGCCTTGCCCTCCATCACCGGCTTCGAGGCGAGGCCGCCGATGTTGCCGAGGCCGAGCACCGCGGAGCCGTTCGACACAACGCCGACGAGGTTCGCGCGCGAGGTATAGAGCGACGCGGCCCGCGGGTCCGCCTTGATCTCGAGGCAGGCCTCGGCGACGCCCGGAGAATAGGCGCGGGCGAGATCGCGCCCGTTCGCGAGGGGCTTGGTCGCGCGCACCTCGAGCTTTCCGGGCCGGGGCTCTCGATGATACTGGAGCGCCTGTTGCCTGAGCGCTTCCTGCCTTGGATCGCCGGACATGATTCCTCCCGCGTTGAAGATTGTTTAGTATTAAACTTGTTTTTCGGCGACCGGAAGGGCCGCCGTCCGATCGTCGTTCAACCGAGCGCCCGCCACCCGATGTCGCGGCGGCAGAAGCCTCCCTCCCAGTCGATCCGGTCGACCGTCGCATAGGCCCGGTCCGCGGCCTCCGAAAGGCTCGCTCCCCGGGCCGTGACGTTCAGCACACGTCCGCCCGCGGCGACGAACCTGCCGTCCCTCTTCGCCGTTCCGGCATGGAATACCATGATCGTCGCATTCTCGGGCAGGGTGTCGAGACCACGGATCTCGGTCCCTTTCTCGTAGGGTCCGGGATAGCCCTTCGCCGCCATCACCACCGTCATCGCGTGATCGTCGGCCCAGTTGACCTTGCACGCGCCCAGACGGCCCTCGGCGCAGGCATGCATGAGGTCGAAGGCCTGAGCCCCGAGGCGCATCATCAGGACCTGGCACTCCGGATCCCCGAAGCGGACGTTGTACTCGACGAGCCGTGGTGCGCCGTCGCGTATCATCAGGCCGGCATAGAGAACTCCTTGATAGGGCATGCCGCGCCGCGCCATCTCGGCCACTGTCGGGCGCACGATCTCGTCCATCGCGCGCCGGGTGACCTCGTCGGTCATCACCGGCGCGGGCGAATAGGCGCCCATCCCGCCGGTATTCGGCCCGGTGTCGCCCTCGCCCGCGCGCTTGTGGTCCTGCGCGGTGCCGATGGACAGCACATCCGTACCGTCGCACAGCACGAAGAACGAGGCCTCCTCGCCCGCCATGAACTCCTCGATCACGACCTCGGCGCCCGCCGCGCCGAAGGCGCCTGCGAACATCTCGTCGATGGCAGCGGTCGCCTGGTCGACTGTCTCTGCCACGACGACGCCCTTTCCGGCGGCGAGGCCGTCGGCCTTCACGACGATGGGCGCACCCTGCGACCGCACATGTGCCTTCGCCGCCGCCGCGTCGGCGAACCGTGCCCAGGCGGCCGTCGGCACGCCCGCCGCCTCGCAGATTTCCTTGGTGAAACCTTTCGACGCCTCGAGCCGGGCGGCGGCCTCGGACGGCCCGAACACCAGAAGCCCCGACTCCCTCAGACGATCAGAGATACCGGCGGCGAGCGGCGCTTCGGGCCCCACGATCACGAAGTCGATGGCGTTCTCCCCGGCGAAGGCCGCGACCGCGCCACCGTCGAGGATGTCGAGATCCGCGCAGTCCGCGATCATGGCGATGCCGGCGTTTCCCGGCGCGACGATCAACTTGTCGCACTTCGGATTCTGGAGCACGGCCCAGGCGAGCGCGTGTTCCCGTCCGCCGCCGCCGAGGATCAGGATGTTCATGGGCCACCGTCTCCGCTGTCCTTGCTTCGGTTACAGAACGCGCTCGTCCGGGGCAAGCGTTGGCGCCCGCTTGATCTCGCCCGGATTGCGCCTGTCCGCTCGATGCCGCCCGCGCATGGTCTCTGGAAGGGCGCGACGGGCCGCGTTAAGGTGACCCGATGTCTGACCTGATCGACGAACCAGTCGCTGGCGAAAACGCCCCGGAATTCACCGTCTCGGAAATATCGGGCGCGGTGAAGCGCACCATCGAGGGCGAATTCTCCCACGTTCGGGTCCGGGGCGAGATCGGCCGCGTCTCTCGTCCCCGGTCGGGGCATGTCTACCTCGATCTCAAGGACGACCGCTCGGTACTGTCGGGGGTGATCTGGAAGGGCGTGGCCGGACGCCTCGCCACACAGCCCGAGGAGGGGCTCGAGGTGGTGGCGACGGGCCGCCTCACGACCTTCCCCGGCCAATCGAAATACCAGATCGTCATCGAGGATATCCGTCCGGCGGGCATGGGCGCGCTCATGGCGATGCTCGAGAAGCGCAAGAAGGCGCTTGAGGCCGAGGGGCTTTTCGCGCCCGAGCGGAAGGTCCCCATCCCCTACCTGCCGGACGTCATCGGCGTCGTCACCTCGCCCTCGGGTGCGGTGATCCGCGACATCCTCCATCGCCTCCGCGACCGGTTCCCCCGCAAGGTGCTGATCTGGCCCGTGGCCGTGCAGGGCGACCGCTGCGCGCCCGAGGTCGCGAACGCGATCCGGGGCTTCAACGCGCTGACGCCCGGCGGCGCGCTTCCCCGGCCCGACCTTCTGATCGTGGCGCGGGGCGGGGGCAGTCTCGAGGATCTCTGGGGTTTCAACGAGGAGATCGTCGTCCGCGCCGCCGCCGAAAGCGCAATCCCGCTGATCTCGGCGGTGGGCCACGAGACCGATACCACGCTGATCGACTTCGCCGCGGACCGTCGCGCGCCGACGCCGACCGCCGCGGCGGAAATGGCGGTGCCGGTGCGGATGGACCTGCTCGCCTGGGCCGACCAGCAGGGCGCGCGGCTCACGGGCTGCCTCGTGCGCGGATTGGACCAGCGCCGCCAGAGGCTTCGCGACCTCTCGCGCGGCTTGCCGCGGCCCGAGCGGTTGCTCGACCAGCCGAAGCAGCGCCTCGATTACTGGGGCGAGCGTCTGCCCGGCGCGTTGACGGCGCTTGCGCAGAAGAAGCGGAACCGGCTGACGGAGGCTGCGGCGGTGCTTCGGCCCCGGACGCTCGAGACCGCGCTCCGGCAGCGACGGGAGGCACTGCTGAGCTGCGGGAACAGGCTCGGCCCGGCCTTCGCAAGAGCCTTGCGGGACCACCGGCGCGAGATACGGGAGAACCGGCTGAAGCTCGCCGAACATTCCCGGCGGATGAGGGCGGCATGGTCCGCGCAGTCCGAGCGCCGGTCCGCGCGGCTCGACGCCGTCGACCGGTTGCGGCTGACGCTCGGCTACGAGCAGACGCTGCAACGGGGCTATGCCGTGGTGCGCGTTGACGGGACAGTGGTGACAACGGCCGAGGCGGCAGGCAGGGCGTCGGCGCTCGAGATCCAGTTCCGCGACGGCCGGCTTGCCGTCAGCGCTGGCGTCGGGACAGGAACGAAGAAGAAACCGCCGACAAGGGCCGAAAAACCAGAGCAGGGAAGGCTCTTCTAATGATCGCGTCGCATGCCAATTTCCTCTGATCGACCGGATTATCCATGGCACGACATGAAGAATCTGCCTCGGATAGACAGGTTGGACGCATCATGTTGAGTGCTCTCAAAAAGGATTTGATGGGCAAGGTCGATGTCTGAAATGGCGCGCGCGGTTTCGAAGGGGCAGGAAAAACTCCCGGTTGTCTCGACCTTTTGGCACGGCGGGCCGCTTCCGCTGTGGTCATGTCGCTGTCTCCAGAGCTTCGTCGCGGCAGGACACGAGACGCGCGTGTACACGTTCAATGACGCGCTCAAGCTTCCGCCAGACGTGATCCGCTGCGATGCCTCCGAGATCATCCCGGAGAGCGCAGTCTTCCATTACAAGAGCGGACAGTGGGTCGGCAGCGTATCTGGCTTCTCGAACCTCTTCCGCTATAAGATGCTGCATGATCGTGGCGGATACTGGGTGGACGCCGACGTCTTCTGCCGACGCTCGTTTCCGCATTTTCCTCGGGCGACGGTGTCGCGGGAGGATGCTAGGAAGATCAACAACGCGGTGATCTTTGCGCCAGTCGGCGATCAGATGATGATGGAAGCCTACAAGACGGCGCTGCGAAAGGGCGAGAACGTCATCTGGGGAGAGACCGGACCTGTCCTGACGACCAAGCTGGCGACGTCGGGGCAGTACGATGTCGACATCCTCGAAGCGACGAGTTTCTACCCCGTTCACTGGAAGGAGGCCATCCGGAAGCTTTTGCTGCCGTCTTGGGCGGACTATGTCGAAGAGACGTGCAAAGACAGCTATGGCGTCCATCTCTACAACGAGATCTTCAAGCGCTTCCGCATCTCGACGGACACGCTTCCTCCGCGCGGTTCCTTTCTGGACCGTCTCATGAGATTCGGAAATGATACCTCTTCGGACCGGATGTCCGCGGCGAAAGTGCGATGGAAGTACGCGGCATACTACGCGCGTCGTGTTCCTCCGAAGCTGGCGCAGCTTGCGTCCGGCGCACGACCATGATCGGGCAACGTCGTCCTCGTGTCAGACCCCGACCTTCGGCCCAAGGCACTGCATCGGCTCCCGGCTCTGATGCGTCTCGTAGAGTTCGGTCGCGGCCGGGTCGTTCTCGAATCGTGCCAAGAGACCACCATCCTCCAGATAGAACGTCCAGCACTGGTGTTCCGGGTAGGCCTCGTAGACGAAGCAGATCAAGTCTCCGGCCGGATACCATTCCCCGTCTTCGCACTGGCCGTCCAGATAGGACCAGCGCACGCGGCGGTCGGGGAAGTATTCCTCGATGCCGAAGGGAATGCCGCCCGCGGAATAGGTGAGCGTCTTCCCGGTCGTGTAGGTCTCGAACTCGGACGGCGAGAGCGGCGTCTCGGCGGCGGCGGGCAGTGCGGCCAGAAGGAGCATGGGAAGCAGTCGCATGCACGCAGGCTGCCACAGGCGCACGCCGGCTTCCAGTCAACTTGCCGAGCGGGCCGGCGGGCTGCCGCCGACGCGCCGGGACTTCCATCGTCGCGGCGCCCGTATTAGGTGACACGCGAAAGCGATCTCGGAGACGCCATGGCATTCTTCAGAAAACTCAAGGACCGGCTGTTCAAGTCCTCCTCGAAACTCGAGGACGGGCTGGACGCCATCGTCGCGGAGGGCGGCGAGGCGGAAACGCTCGCGGCGGAGCCCGAGCCGCGGGAGGTTCCGCCCGAGCCCGAGCCGTCACCGGAACCCGCTCCCGTGCCGGTTCCGGAGCCGGAGCCCGAACCGGAGGCCCCGCCGGAGCCCGAGCCGGAGCCCGCTCCGGAACCCGTCCCCGTCCCGGAACCGCCGCCCGAGACGCCCGAGCGGCCCGAGCGCGAGCCCGAGATCCCGCCCGCGCCCGAGCCCGAGCCGCCGCGGACGCCGGAACCGCCCGCGGTGCCGGAACCGCCGGGCGAGGTGCCGTCCGCGCCACCGTCCGAGGTGCCGCAGTGGGACGATCCCGGACCGTCGTGGGGGCCTTCGGAGATTCCGCAGGAACTCGCGGCGACTGTGGCGGCCGAGCCCGCGACAGCCGAGCCCGGCGCACGGCGCGGCCTGCTCGGCCGCCTCTTCAACCGGGACGAGCAGAAGACGGTGGTCCGGCGTGAACTCGACGACGACATGCTCGAGCAGCTCGAGGACCTGTTGATCTCGGCCGACATGGGCGTCGATACCGCGACACGGGTGACGGCGAACATCGCCGAAGGGCGCATGGGCCGGAAGCTCTCGACCGACGAGATCAAGGAGCTTCTGGCCACCGAAGTCGCACGGATCATGGAACCGGTTGCGAAGCCGATGCCGCTCTACCCGAAAAGGCCGCAGGTGGTGCTCGTGGTGGGCGTCAACGGCTCCGGCAAGACGACGACCATCGGCAAGCTCGCGAGCCAGTTCCGCGCTGCCGGTAAGAAGGTCATCATCGCGGCGGGCGATACCTTCCGTGCCGCGGCGGTCGAGCAGCTCCAGGTCTGGGGCGACCGCGCCGGCGTGCCGGTCCTGACCGCGCCCGAGGGATCGGACCCGGCGAGCCTCGCCTTCGACGCGATGACGCGGGCCGAGGCAGAGGGGTACGACCTTCTGATGATCGACACGGCGGGACGGCTCCAGAACCGGCAGGATCTGATGGAGGAACTTGCCAAGATCGTCCGGGTGATCCGCAAGAAGGATCCCGAGGCGCCGCACAACACGCTTCTGGTGCTCGACGCCACCACCGGGCAGAACGCACTGAACCAGGTCGAGATCTTCCAGAAACTCGCCGACGTCTCGGGGCTCGTGATGACGAAGCTCGACGGGACGGCGAAGGGCGGGGTTCTGGTGGCGCTCGCCGACAGGTTCGGGTTGCCGATCCACGCGATCGGCGTGGGTGAGCAGATCGACGACCTCTCGCCCTTCGATCCGGAGGACTTCGCCCGCGCGCTGACAGGCGCCGGAGCGGCGGCGTGACGCACGCTGCCACACGGGGCGCCCCCTCGCTCGGCCGGGACGTCGACAGACGAGGCCACGGATAGACGTTGAGCGACTGGCTGATCTCGCTCGAGGGGACCGAAGCCGGCGCAACCCTCGCAACCGGACTCGCGCTGCTCGCGGCGTTCCTGCACGCTCTCTTCGGCGCGCTCCAGAAGGGTCGATATGACCCGTGGCTCAGCCGTGGCGCGATCGACCTCTCCTACGGGCTCATCGCGGCGCCTTTCGCGCTCTTCGTCGTCGTCTGGATCATCCACGTGGGCTACAAGGTCGCCCAGGCCTCGGCCTACTCCTTCGGAGCCTACACGGTCGTCTATCCCGTTGTGCGCGGCACGGGTCCGTTCTTCACGGTGATCGGGGCGTGGCTTCTCTTCGGCGAGGTCTTCCTGCCGCTTCAGTGGCTCGGCGTCGCTGTGCTGATGGCGGGGATCTTCGGCCTTGCCGCCTACAACCTCCGCCACATCGTGGTCGACAGGGCGCGGCTGCCGCTCGCGCTCGGCCTCGCGGTGATGACGGGCGGGTTCGTGGCGCTCTACACGACCTACGACGCCTACGGCATCCGGGCGACGGCCGACCCCTTCACCTTCCTCGCCTGGTTCTTCTTCATCGACGGCTTCTTCATGCCGCTGGTGCAGGCGATCCGCTGGCCGCGCCTGGCCGTGAAGCCCGCGCTCGGGCCGCTGGCAGTCAGGGGCGTGATCGGCGCCTTCGTGGCGTTCTTCTCGTTCGGATCGATCATGCTGGCCACGCGTCTCGACAAGGTGGGCGAGGCGGCGGTGCTGCGCGAGACATCGACCGTCTTCGCCGCGCTGATCGGGTGGCTGATGCTGGGCGAGCGGGTCGGACCGCGGCGTCTCGGCCTCATGGCATTGATCGCGGCGGGCGCTGTGATAGTTGAGGTCGGAGGATAAGGCAGGCGCGATGTCAGAGAAGAAGATCAACCCGGCACTGAAGCAGGTGCTCGAACTCGGGCCGCCGCTTCTGTTCTTCGTGGCCTATCTGTGGGTCCGCGACGACACCTTCACGATCGGCGGCGTCGACTATGATGGATTCATCGTGGCGGCGGCGGGCTTCGTGCCGATCCTCCTGGCCTCCATCGCCGCGCTCTGGCTCCTTTCGGGGAGGGTCAGCCGGATGCAGATCTTCACCGCGGTGCTCGTCGTGGTCTTCGGCGGGCTGACGGTCTGGTTCAACGACGAGACGTTCTTCAAGATGAAGACCACCATCGTCTACGGGATCTTCGCGGCGATCCTCGGGGTCGGACTCTTGCAGGGTCGGTCCTATCTCGCCTGGGTGATGAGCGAGTTCCTCCCCATGACCGAGGAAGGATGGATGATCCTGACGCGGCGGCTGACGCTGTGTTTCACCGCGCTCGCTGTCGGCAACGAAGTGGTCTGGCGCACGATGTCGACCGACGCATGGGTGAAGATCGAGACCTTCGGCTTTCCTCTGGTGCTGTTCCTGTTTCTCTGGGCGCAGATCTTCGCGCTGCAGAAGCATCTGATCGACACCGGAAAGGAGTAGGGTCGCGTCCCACCGTGGCGGGTCCGTCTTCCGGCGGTTTGGCCGGGGGGCTATGCGCTTGGCTGGCGGCGAGAGGACGGAGACCGGCTTGTCCATGACGGATCGGACATCGCTTGGAGCCCGATCGCGAAGATCTGCCTGAGTCGTGTCGGAGCGACCGTCACATGCCCGGTCTCCGGCACCGCGGCGGCGGCGGTCTCGGGCCGAAGCGCGGCGAGCGGCAGGCTTTCCCGCAGGAGTGCCTGGTAAAGCGGGAACAGGCCAGGGCGCAGGTAGGCCGACCAATGGCAGATGCGGCGCAGGGGTGGCGGGATCCGGAAGCCGAGGGCCCTGAGATGCGCCCGCGACGCCTCGCAGTCGATGGCGAGGTCGACCCAGCGCGGGTCGCGTCGCCCGAGACCCGCGCCAAGGGCGCGCAGGCCGGGCCGGTGCGGGAAGATCGCGGCGCGAAGGAGAAGGTCGAAGAGGGTGTTCTCGCGGCTTCGCACGTTGACGATCTCCGCACTGCGGCCGGCGGCGGAGCCGAGCGCGGCCTCGGCCCGTGCGCGGGTGTCGGCGGCTGCGAGGAGGATCGTCCGGCCGATCGTGCCGTCGGGCAGCCCTTCGAAGGACGAGAGCGCGACGCGGGCGCCCAGGCTGTGTCCGACGAGGTGCACGGGGCCGGGGCGGAGGATCTGAAGATCGGCGATGAGCGCGGAGAGCGCCCGTCCCGCCCGCGCGGCTTGCGCGTGCGCCTGCCACAGCAGGCCGGTCCCGCTCCAGCCGAAGGCGACGCAGAGACCTTCGTCGGCCTGCCCGCGACCGAACCCGAGATGGCGCGGCCAGGAGACGATGCGCGGGGTCTGCCTCGGAGCGAGAGAGAGGATCTGCCTGTGGGGGCAGCGCCTGGGATCTTCGGGGCGATACTTGAAGCCGTGGATCAGGACGATGATGGGCGCACCGTCCGGCAGGGCCGCCACCGCCTCGGCCAGATCGCCATCCGGTACCGGTCTGTCGCCAACCGCATTCACTCTGATGAGGGGCATATCCCGCGCTCCCACTACATCTTGTGGACGGTTCGTAGGCGAGACATACGACAGCGGCGTGAAGGCCGTGTTACGGCACCGTGACGGTGCTTGACCGCAACGGGCGCTCAAGCTAACCCGGCGTCACGTGGCGATTTGTTCACCGGATTGCGGGCCACGCTAAACATGCCGCTAAAGAGGTCAGGGACGAAAAGCCCCGGCTGCGGTGGGGGCTTTTTGTTGGAGGGACACCCCATGTCAGAGGATTGGAACACGCGCACCAAGCTCGTTCACGCGGGGATACGGCGCAGCCAGTACGGCGAGGTCGCTGAGGCGATATTCCTGACCCAGGGCTTTGTCTACGACAGCGCCGAGCAGGCCGAGGCGCGGTTCCTCGAGGCGGGACCGGACGAATTCATCTACGCCCGCTACGGCAACCCGACCGTGCGGATGTTCGAGGAGCGGATCGC
>CAYTBD010000060.1:0-10181 GCA_964435755.1 uncultured Rhodobacterales bacterium | reverse complement strand
CGCGGCAGAGGTCCTGCCAGTGGCCGTGCCAGTACATGCGGATCGGCTCGCCCTCGGGGATCGCCTCGATCAGTTCGACCTTGTAGGGCTCGTGGTTCGCCTCGTAATACCGGATCGCCCGCTCGCGGTCCCAGACCTCGGTCGTCACGGGATCGCGCCGGTTGATGATCTCCTTCATCTTCTTCTCGATGAGGCCGAGGTCCTCCGGGGTGAAGGGCTCGTCGCGGTCGAAGTCGTGGTACCAGCCCTTCTCGATCACCGGTCCGATGGTGACCTTCACCTCGGGCCAGAGTTCCTGCACGGCGCGGGCCATGATGTGCGCGAGGTCGTGGCGGATGAGTTCCAGCGCCGCCGTGTCGTCGTCCATCGTGTTGATGGCGATCTCGGCGTCCTCGTCGATGGGCCACTGGAGATCCCAGTGCGCGCCGTTCACCTGCGCGGAGATCGCCTTCTTCGCCAAGGACTTGGAGATGCCCTCGGCGATCTGGCCCGGCGTCACGCCGGCATCGAACGCGCGTTTCGATCCATCGGGAAAGGTCAGGAAGATCTGGGACTGATCGAGGCTCATCGGCCTGGTCTCCTCGTCGGTTCGGCGCCCACGGAACGCCCGGCTGCGGGTATGTGATGGGCAGGAAGTGACGTCTCGGCCGCCGCGAGTCAAGGCGCAAGGGCGAGACGGCCCCTGACATGAAGAGGGTACGGAAACCGGACGGCTTCCGGTCCGGCGGACGTGCCGCTAGGGTGCCGCGCAAAAGGAGACAGGATGCCCGACTACATCGACACGGTGCCGCACGGCCGCCGCATCGCCTTTCACCGCACCGAGGGCGCGGCGCCCGGCGTCGTTTTCCTCGGCGGCTTCCGGTCGGACATGGAGGGCACCAAGGCGCTCCACCTCGAGGACTGGGCGAGGCGGACCGGCCGTGCCTTTCTCCGGTTCGACTACTCGGGCCACGGCCGGTCCTCCGGCGACTTTCTCGACGGCTCCATCGGCGACTGGGCCGAGGACGCGATGGCGGCGATCGGGTCGCTGACCGAGGGGCCGCAGGTGCTCGTCGGCTCGTCGATGGGCGGGTGGATCGCGCTTCTCGTCGCGAAGGCGATGCCGGAGAAGCTCGCGGGTCTCGTGGGCGTCGCCGCCGCCCCGGACTTCACCGAAGACAGCATGTGGGCGGGGTTCACCGAGGAAGAGCGCCGTCGACTCGTCGAGACCGGGCGCGTCGAGCAGCCGTCCGACTATTCGCCCGAGCCTTACGTCATCACCCGCCGCCTGATCGAGGAGGGGCGCAGGACGCTCGTCCTGCGCGACCCTCTGCCGCTCCCGGTTCCCGTACGCCTTCTCCAGGGCACCGCCGACGCCGACGTGGAGCTCTCGGTCGCGCTCCGCCTTCTCGATCACGCCACGGGCGAGGATATCCGGCTCACCCTGGTCAAGGGCGCGGACCACCGCTTCTCGACCCCGGAGTGTCTTTCGCTGATCGAGCGAAGCGTGGAAGAGGTTCTCGCCCGCATCGCGGGCTGAGCCGCAGGCTGCCTCCATCTGTCGGGAAATATCCTCGGGGGAGCGCGAGGGGGCAGACGGCCCCCTCGCTTCGACCGTCCGGCCACAGATCTGGCGAAACTCCGCCAAACCTCCGGAGTCGCTTCCGAAATCGCCCGTTTCGGAGTATCTTCCCGCGAAACGGCAGAGGGCAGGCCGATGGAGCAGGGGGCAGAGCCGATCGTGCTCGTGCCGGGGCTGGCGTCAGACGCGCGCGTCTTCGCGCCCCAGATCATTGCGCTTTCCAGACAACGAACCGTGCAGGTCGCGCGGATCGGCGCCGAGGCGACGGTCGAGGCGATGGCAGACGCCGTTCTCGCGGACGCGCCCGGCCAATTCGCGCTGGCGGGCCATTCGCTCGGCGCGATCGTCGCGATGGAGGTGCAGCGGCGCGCGCCGGAGCGGGTCAGCCGGATCGCGCTCCTCGCGACGGACTGCCTGTCCGATACGCCGAAGGTCGCGAGCTGGCGCGAGGAGCTCATCGTCGCCGCGCGGGCCGGGCGTCTCGGGGAGGCGATGCGTCAGGCACTGCCGCCGGAGGCGCTTGCGCCGGGCCCGGGGCGGCCGGAGCTGATGCACGAGATCGTCGGCATGGCGATGGGCCTCGGCCCCGAGGTCTTCATCCGGCAGATGCGCGCGCTCCAGAAGCGGGCCGACCAGCAACGCACGCTCCGCGCGCTTCGCATCCCGACGCTGATCCTCGGCGGCCGGCATGATACGCTCTGCCCCGTGCGGCGGCAGGAGTTCATGGAAACCCTTTCGCACGGCGCGCGTCTCGAGATCCTGGAGGAGGCGGGACATCTCCCGACGCTCGAGGCGCCCCAGGAGACGACGCGCCTGCTGACCGACTGGCTCGACCGTCAGGCGCCGCTCATTCTGCGGCGCGCGCTGGCTTGACGTCCGGCGTCCCGGCGTTCGCGTCGATGAAGTCGAGCACGAGGGGCCGGATGTTGTTGCGCCAGCTCTTGCCGGCGAAAATGCCGTAGTGGCCGGCGCCGGGCTCCACGTGGCTCGCCTTCTTCGAGTCCGGCAGGCCGGTGAGGAGGTCCAGCGCGGCGAGGCACTGGCCGGGCGCCGAGATGTCGTCCTTCTCGCCTTCGACGACCTTCACGGCGACGCTCGTCACCTTCGAGAAGTCGACGGTGTGGCCCGCGACGACAAACTCGTTCCGTGCGATCTCGCGTTCCTTGAAGACGCGCTCGACCGTCGAGAGATAGAATTCCGCCGTCATGTCCATGACCGCGAGATACTCGTCATAGAACTTGTTGTGCTTGTCGTGCTCCTGCGCCTCGCCCTTTGCGGCGCGGAGGATCTGATTGAAGAACGCCTGCCCGTGACGCTCGGCGTTCATCGACATGAACGAGGAGAGCTGCGCGAGGCCGGGATAGACCATGCGGCCGACGCCGGGATACTTGAACCCCACGCGCTGGAGCGCGAGATGCTCGAGCTGGCCCATCGTGACGCGGCGCCCGAAATCGGTCACTTCCGTGGGGTTCGCGTCGGGATCGACCGGGCCGCCGATCAGGGTGAGCGTGCGCGGCTGCGCTTCCGGCTCGAGTTCCGCGAGATAGGCCGTCGCGGCGAGCGCGAGCGGCACCGGCTGGCAGACCGCGACGACGTTGGTGTCGGGGCCGAGGTGCCGCATGAAGTCCATGAGGTAGAGCGTGTAGTCCTCGATGTCGAACTTGCCCTTGGAGACCGGGATCTCGCGGGCATTGTGCCAGTCGGTGATCCAGACCTCGCAGTCGACGAGGAGGCTTTTCACGGTCGAGCGCAGGAGCGTGGCGTAGTGCCCGGACATCGGCGCGACGAGCATCACCCGGCGGTTCTTTTCCGGGCGGCCCGCGACGCGGAAGCGGATGAGGTCGCCGAACGGGCGCTCGACGACCGTTTCGACCGTCACGGGATGGTCGCGGCCGTCCGCGCCCACGACGATGGAAACGTTCCAGTCGGGCCTGGCGACCATGCGCTCGAAGGAGCGTTCGGTGACTTCGCCCCATGCCGCCATCACCTGGAACATCGGATGCGGAAACAGGCCGGTGACCGGATACGAGGCCATCGCCTTCGCCGTGGCGCCGAGCCACTGGTTGGTATTGCGCATCGACTCGTATAGATCGTAGGTGGCCATGTAGCGCATGAAGACTCCTTCCCGAGCGTGCCATCGGTTCAATTCGTCGCTTTGCCCCTCGGTTCCGGCGACGGTAAACTTGACGGACCGCGAAATGCTGCGACTGCAAAGTAATTCGGAAAGCCTGATATGACAACTGACGAAACTGACGCATCGGCTGAGCTCTCCCGGCTGAACGCCAATCTGGCGCGCGTCGAGGAATTGTCCGCGCGGCTGGTTCAGGCGATTGCCCACAGGAAACCCGTGCGTTCCACGCTCCAGGGTCCGGGGCAGGATCTCTACATGAAGGCGGCCTCCGCCTACATCGCGGAGATGATGGCGAACCCTTCGAAGATCCTCGAGCACCAGATCGGCTACTGGGGCAAGTCGCTCAAGCACTACGTCGAGGCCCAGCACAGGCTGACCCACGGCAATCTCGAGCCGCCCGAGGACCACACGCAGAAGGACCGGCGCTTCGCGAACCCGCTCTGGGAGACGCATCCCTACTTCAACTACATCAAGCAGCAGTATCTCTTTTCCGCCGAGGCCCTGAACCAGGCGGTGACGGACATCGAAGGGCTGGACGACAAGGAGAAGAAACGGATCGAGTACTTCAGCCGGCAGATCATGGACATGTTCAGCCCGGCGAACTTTCTCGGCACGAATCCCGAGGCGCTGGCGCGCGCGGTGGAGACCGAGGGCGAGAGCCTCGTGCGCGGGCTCGAGAACCTGGTGCGCGACATCGAGGCGAACGAGGGCGACGTGCTGGTGACGCTGGCCGACAAGGAGGCGTTCAGGATCGGCGAGAATCTCGCCACGACCGAAGGCAGCGTCGTCTACCGCAACCGTCTGTTCGAGCTCATTCAATATGCGCCGCGCACCGAAACGGTCCACAGGACGCCGCTCGTCATCTTCCCGCCCTGGATCAACAAGTTCTACATTCTCGACCTGAAGCCGCAGAACTCGCTGATCCGCTGGATCGTCGATCAGGGCTACACGCTCTTCGTCGTGAGCTGGAAGGATCCGGACCCGTCCTACCGGGACGTCGGAATGGACGACTACGTCGAGGACGGCTTCCTCACGGCGATCGACGAGGTGAAGAAGATCACCGACGAGGATCAGGTGAACGCGATCGGCTACTGCATCGCGGGAACCACGCTGTCCCTCACGCTCGCCCTGATGCAGAAACGCAAGGACAAGTCGGTGAAGTCGGCGACGCTCTTCACCACGCTCACGGACTTTTCCGATCAGGGCGAGGTCGGGGTGTTCCTGTCGGACGATTTCGTCGACGGGATCGAGCGGGAGGTCGAAGACAGCGGCATCCTGTCGTCCTTCTTCATGAGCCGCACCTTCAGCTTCCTGCGCTCGAACGACCTGATCTACGGGCCCGCGATCCGAAGCTACATGATGGGCGAGGCGCCGCCGGCCTTCGACCTTCTCTACTGGAACGGCGACTCGACGAACCTGCCCGCCCGCATGTCGGTCGAATACCTCCGCGGTCTCTGCCAGAACGACACATTCGCGCGCGACGGGTTCGAGATCTGCGGCGAGACGGTGAAGATACGGGACGTGAAGGTCCCGGTCTGCGCGGTCGCCTGCGAGACCGATCACATCGCGGCATGGAAATCGAGCTACAACGGCGTGCGCCAGATGGGATCCCGATCCAAGACCTTCATCCTCTCGGAGTCGGGCCACATCGCCGGGATCGTCAATCCGCCCTCGAAGAAGAAGTACGGCCACTACACCAACGACGACCTCGGCATCGAGCCGGGCGAATGGCTGAAGACGGCCGACTTCCACGAAGGCTCGTGGTGGCCGCGCTGGGAGGCGTGGCTGTCCAAGCGGTCCGGGGCACAGGTCCCCGCGCGCGTGCCGGGCGATGCCGATCACCCGGTCCTCGCGCCGGCGCCGGGAACCTACGTCACCGAGGAGCCGGAGGCCGGCGAAACCGCCGGCTGACCCGCCGGGGAGTTTTTTGCTGCACCGCAGCAATTCCCTCTTGCAATGCTGCGGTGCAGCAAGTATATCTCCTGCAGTCGCAGAAAGCGGGTCGGTCCCGCGAAAGCAGGAGATAGACATGGCTACGAAATCGCAGGACTACACCAAGATGATGAAAGACATGATGGGCGCGTTCCCGGTCGACATGACCGCGATGCAGGACGCGTTCAAGACGCAGGCCGCGCTGACCGAGAAGATGTCGAAGGTCGCCCTCGAGGCCGCCGAGAAGTCGACCGAGATCTCGACCAAGTGGACGAAGGACACCCTCGGCCAGTTCGGCAGCCTGACGACCGTCAAGGACGAGCCCGCCGACTACGGCAAGGCGATGACCGATTTCGCGTCGGCCCAGGCCGAATACGCCGCCGAGAACATGGCCGCCTTCGCCGAAGTCGCCAAGAAGGTGCAGATGGAGACGGTCGAGCTGATGCTCGCCGCCGGCAAGGACATGTCGGAAGACGCGACCGCCGCCGTCAAGAAGGCCACGACCGACATGACGACCGCCGCGAAGAAGGCCTCGGCCGCCGCGAAGTGAGTCATCGGGGACATTGATGACTGGCTCCTCCCTGCCGGCATCATCTCCTGGGCGGGTTCTTCGGAACCCGCCCTTTCTTTTTCTTCTGCACTGCCGTAACGTTTTCTGCGGCGCACGAAACGCGGGGAGGATGCAATGCCCGACGGAAGTCAGACACCGCTTTTGATCAAGCGGTACGCGAGCCGCCGCCTCTACAACACGGAAACGAGCGACTACGTGACGCTCGAAGACATCGCCTCGTTCATCCGCGACGGCCGCGAGGTGCAGATCATCGACCTGAAGTCCGGTGACGACCTCACGCGGCAATACCTCCTCCAGATCATCGCGGAGCACGAGAGCCGGGGCGAAAGCGTCCTGCCGCTCGGCGTGCTCACCGACCTCGTGCGCAGCTACACCACGCAGGCTCAGTCGGTGGTGCCGCAGTTTCTCGCGATGAGCTTCGAGATGCTCCGCGAGGGGCAGTCGAAGGTGATGGAGAACATGACCAAGATCTCGCCGATGACCGCGATGCCGGGTTTCGAGGCGATGAAGGCCCAGCAGGAAGCCTTCATCAAGGCGATGACCGGCGGCATGTCCGCCTGGCCGTCGGCCCCCGGGGGCGAGGACGACGGGGAGGAGCCGGCGACACCCGACGATCTCGACGAGATCAAGAGGCAGCTCGCCGATTTGCAGAGGCAGCTGTCGAAGCTCGACAAGACGTCGTAGGTTCGGGCCTCCATCTGTCCGGAAATATCCCGGGGGAGTCGCGCAGGGCGCGACGGGGGCAGAGCCCCCGCCCGGTGGCGGTCAGGCGACCTCGGCGAAGACCGTCCTGAGGGACGCGTCCAGTTTCTCGAACATCTCGTCCATCTGCGCGTCCGTCATGACGAAGGGAGGACAGAGCACGATCGACTGGCCGAGCGGGCGGCAGATCAACCCGTGGTCGGTGCAGGTGTTGGCGATCCGTTCGGAGACCGACAGATGGCCGGGGAACGGGGTTTTCGAGGCCTTGTCCATGACCGCCTCGAGCGCCCCCATGAGGCCCTTGCCACGTGCCTCGCCGATGTTGGGGTTCTCCGCGAGATAGCGCAGGCCGGACTCGAACCGGGGCGTCAGCCGGCGCACGTTGTCGATCAGCGGCCCGTGGGTGTCGTCGCCGTGGAGGATCAGGTCGATGGCCTTGAGCGAGATCGCGGACCCGACGGGATGGCCCGAGGCCGTGAAGCCGTGCGGGAACTCCTCGACCGCGACGGAGGCCGCGTGAAGCCGGTCGGAGAGGTCGGGGCCGAGGATGATCGCGCCCATCGGGAAGTAACCCGCCGTCATCGCCTTCGACGCGATGATCGCGTCGGGGACGAACCCATACGTCTGGCTGCCCCAGACCTCGCCCGTCCGGCCGAACCCGCAGATCACCTCGTCGGCCACCAGCGGGATGCCGTGGCGCCGGAGGATCGGCTGGATCGTCTGGAAATAGCCCTCCGACGGCGGGATCACCCCGCCCGCGCCCATGACCGGTTCGGCGACGAAGGCCGCGATCGTGTCGGCGCCTTCGCGGGCGATCACCTCTTCGAGTTCCCGGCCCAGTCGGGCGGTGAACTCGGCTTCGGTTTCACCTTCGATGCCTTCCCGCCAGTAATGCGGGCAGGTGAGGTGCAGGAAGCCCGGCAGCGGCAGCCCGAAGAGGCTGTTGTAGGGCTTGCCGGTCATCGAGGACGAGACGATGGTCACGCCGTGGTAGGCGTTGATCCGCGTCAGGATCTTGGTGCGCTGCGGTTGCTCCTCGGCTCGGGCGAGGAACCAGAGCATCTTGACCAGGGTGTCGTTCGCCTCGCTCCCGGAGTTCGTGTAGAAGACCCGGCCGCGGTCGAAGGGGGAGACCTCGATGAGCTTTTCCGAAAGCATCACCGTCTGATCGGCCATGCGGCCGAAGAAGGCGTGGTAGCCCGGGAAGCGGTCGTACTGGGCCTTGGCGGCGGCGGCGAGACCGGGATGGTCGAAGCCCGCGACCATGTTCCAGAGGCCGGAATTGGCGTCGAGGTACCGCTTTCCGTGAACGTCGACGACGTACGGCCCCTCTCCGTGGGTCAGGACGACGGTGCCCCGGTCTCGGATCGAGGGCAGGTCGGTGAAGCCGTAGAACGAGAACTCCTCGGCTCGCGCTTCCCAGCTGGTCTTGATGTCGTCCGGCATCATGCACTCCGTCGGTGGGGTCGCCGCGACGCTAGTCCTTCACCCGGGTGGCTTCAATCGCTCTTGATCGCTGACGCGCCAGAGTGCCGCGGCAGGTCGTCGGATAGGTGGATCCAGGGGAGTTTCTCGGCGAAATGCACGTGGGCCTCCGGCGTGAAGTCGGAAGGGTCCTGCAGGCTCGCGGCGTAGAAATCGGTCTGCCCGGGGCGGTGGATCGAGGCAAAGGCCATCGGGCTCCCGCAGGTGGAGCAGAAGTAGCGGCGCGCGCCGCTCGAGGAGCGGTAGATCCCCGGCGCGGCCCCGGTCCAGCGCCAGGCCGAGTCGCGCACGGAGAACGATGTGGTGAAGGGTGAGGAGGTGGCGCGGCGGCAGCTCTCGCAATGGCAGTGCCCGCGCCAGAGAACGCCAGCGGGATCGAAGGAGAAGCGGACCGCGCCGCAGAGGCAATGGCCGTGGGTGGACATCATCATCCTGGCTGTCCTTGTTCCGGTGTCGCATCCCGTTCTAGCCGCACTGCGGCACGATGCAACGGGAAGGGGGCTCTGGAGTGGCCAAGTGACGTCCGCGATTGTCGTTTACACGCGGACGGCATAGCCTCCGTCGCGGGAGGCGCGGGCATGGTCGACACGCCGGGCAAGGTGACCCTCTGGGGGATCGAGGTCTTCGCGGCCATCGCCGAGGAGCGGTCGATCTCGTCCGCCGCGCGGCGGCTCGGCGCCAGCGTCTCGGCGGCGAGCCAGCAACTCACCAATCTCGAAGCGGCGCTGGGCGCGACCCTCGTCGACCGGCACGTGCGGCCGCTCGCGCTGTCGCCTGCGGGCGAGCTCTTCCGCGCCCGCGCGCAGGCGATCCTGAACGAGGCGGCGGAGGCGCGGGCGGAACTCGCCATGGCGGATCTCTCGCGGCTCTCCCGGGTCAACCTCGGGATGGTCGAGGATTTCGACGCCGACGTGACGCCGCGGCTCCTGGCGGAGATGGGGGAGGAACTGGCGCACACGCGGTTCCTTCTGGAGACAGGGGCGAGCCACCGGCTCTTCGATCTGCTCGAGGCGCGGACGCTGGACATGATCGTGGCCGCGGATCTGGGCGTCGCCGCGGACTGGGCGGAGGCGCATCCGCTGATGGAGGAGCCCTTCGTCGTCGCCGTGCCGAAAGGGGCGGTCCCGGAGGGCGCCGATGCGCTCGCCGTGCTGCGGGAGATGCCGCTTGTCCAGTACACGTCGCGGCACAGGATGGGACGGCAGATCGCCGCGCATCTCGCCCGCCAGAACCTGCGTCTCGACCACCGGTTCGAACTCGACAGCTACCACGCGATCATGGCGATGGTTTCGGCCGGGGCGGGCTGGAGCATCCTGACGCCGCTCGGCTTCATGCGGGCGGGGCGGTTCCGCGACCGGGCCGACGTTCTGCCGCTGCCGTTCGCCCCGCTGTCCCGGCAGATCGCGCTGACCGCGCGGCGCGACGTGCTGCTCGACATGCCCGGGCGCGTTGCGGCGCGGCTGAAGCCGCTGATCTCCGAGCTGATCGTGTCGCCGTGCCGGGCGCGGATGCCGTGGCTAGGCGACAGCCTTCGTGTGCTGTGAGCCCATCACCTCCTCCGCGGCGTCGAGGAGCGCATGGGCGATGTAGTCGCAGTCGTCCCGCGTGAGGCGGGCGGGCAGCCGCGCGTCGCAGGCCCGCAACAGCATGGCGCGCGTCTTCGGCAGGTCCGGCGTCTCGCCGAGGAACTGCCAGTTCCAGAAGGCGCGGGCATTGTCCCTGGAAAGACCGAAGACCTGAACCGGGACGCCGCGATCCTTCGCGGCGGCGGCGAAAGCGGTGACGTCCTCGTCGGACAT
>CAYTBD010000059.1:0-10222 GCA_964435755.1 uncultured Rhodobacterales bacterium | reverse complement strand
CGACGGGCAAGCGGGCCCGGTCATCATCGGCGTCGGCGATACCGTCCAGGTGAGCATTGTCAGCTCGAGCGAGACGGGCTTTCTCGATTTCACGACGGCCTCGATCTCGCCGATCTCCACCACGTCCCTGCCGCCGCAAACCATCCGCGAAAGCGGCATGCTCAACATCCCGCCCATCGGCCGCCTTCGCGCCGCGGGCCAGACGATCCAGAGCTTCGAGGCGCTGCTGGAGCGGCGCCTTGGCGAGGTCCTGATCGAACCCTCCGTGATCGTCGAACTGGTCGACCGGGATCCCGATGCGAAGGGCGCGGGCGACCGCGAGCGCGTGGCGGCGGAAGACGCCGCGGCGGACATGGAATAGGTCTCCGCAAGCTCGGACGACTGTGCAAGGGCCGGCTCTCGCCGGCCTTTTCAATTGTGGGGCGTGTCCGCGAAAAGCGCCTTCAGCGCGATCGCGTCGAGGATCCTGTCCGATATGTCCGCGCCTGACGTTCGGGTCGCGCTCATGCGGAGAAACGCCTCGAGCTCCAGGATGTCGTCTTCCGAAAGATGTTCCAGCTCGCGCAGGATGTTCGATTCGGGATTGTTCAAGAATGCTCTCCTTGCGCGCGCGAAGTTCGTCCCCATGGTCACTTTAAGGTTGCAAACCGACGAGACAACCTGTCTAAAAGGATATGTCGTGCTCGAACGAATTGAACGCTCTCCTGGTCAGGTTGAAGACGCGCGCTCCGCGGGGTTATGCGGTCGGCCTTCACATCCGGTTCGCCGCGCCGCTCGTGACCGCGCACACCTATGACGAGCAATGGCTCCGCATCTACACCTCGCGCGCTTACGCGCTGAGAGACCCGATGGTGTTCTGGGGATTGAGCTACCAGGGGACGACCCGGTGGAGCGAGATCACCCTTCCCGATCCGTTCGAGGTCTTCGGGCAGGCAGCCGAGTTCGGCCTCAAGTTCGGTTGTGCCGTCGCATGCGGTCCGTTGACGTCGAGAACGATTGTCGGGTGCGCGCGTGCGGACAGAGAGTTCGAGGACGAGGAAATCGAGCAGATACAGGCCCTGGTCTGGCAGATGCACGACCTCGCTCAGCCTCCTGACGAGCTGACGAAGGCTCAGGTCGAGGCACTGAAGTGCATTGCGGGCGGAGATCGGTACATTGCCGCCGCGGCAAAACTCGGGATCTCCGAAAGCGCGCTGAAGGCAAGGCTCGCATCCGCGAGAGAGCGCCTGATGGCGCGGACGACGCCGGAGGCAATCCAGCGAGCGAAGGATTACCGGCTGCTCTGACGGTCGCCGTCCTGCAAGGCACTGAAGTCTTTCAACCTAGCAGGAGGCTACAATGCAAGTGACGACTCTTTCCTTCGGTAACATGCACAACCATGGCGAGTTGCTTTCAAACATGTTTCGCGCCAGACACGAGACCTTCATCCAGCAGCACAACTGGGATCTGCCGGAAGCGGACGGAATGGAATACGATCAGTACGACACTCCGGCGAGCCGCTGGATCGCCGTGCACGAATTCGGCCATGTCCTCGCCGGCGTCCGGTTGACGCCGACGACGGCGCGCTGCGGCATATACTCCTACATGATCCGGGACGCGCAACTGGGGCTGCTCGACGCGATCGCTTCCAATCTTCTCTATGACGAGGCTCCCGTGGCGAGCCACATCTGGGAGTCCTCGCGGATCTTCGTCTCGCAGCGGGTCCCCGCCAAGCTCCGGATGCGCGTTCAGTTGAACCTGATCGGAGAGATGTGCCGTGCGGCGCGCGACCTCGGCGCGACCTCTGTCCTGGGCCTGATCCCCGAAAACGGTCCGCGGTGGGGGCGCCGTGTCGGGCTCGAGATCGACGTGGCCGGGCCGGTCCTCGAATTCGGTGACGGCACGACGCCGAGCCGCTGCATCATGATCAACCTCGCCGGCAAGATGCACTGAAGCAGACCGCGGGGCCGGCGCTTCGGCACCGGTCCCGAATCCGGCTTTTCCGCAGGCGGGCGGAGGAATAGGTTCGGCCCATGGCCGATCTGTTCGACAAGGCACCCGCGCCGGAGGGCGAAGACCGCCAGCGACCGCTGGCCGATCGGCTGCGGCCAAAGCGCATCGCCGAGGTCATCGGGCAGGACAAGCTTCTGGGCCGCGACGGCCCGCTCGGCGCGATGCTGGGGGCGGGGCATCTGTCCTCGATCATCCTGTGGGGTCCGCCCGGCGTCGGCAAGACGACGATCGCGCGGCTGCTCGCCGCCGAGACGGATCTGCATTTCGTCCAGATCAGCGCGATCTTCACCGGTGTCGCCGACCTCAAGAGGGTCTTCGAGGAGGCGAAACTCCGTCGTCGGAACGGAACGGGCACGCTTCTGTTCGTCGACGAGATCCATCGCTTCAACAAGGCGCAGCAGGACGGCTTTCTGCCGTACATGGAGGACGGGACGATCCTCCTCGTCGGCGCCACGACGGAGAACCCGTCGTTCGAGTTGAACTCCGCGCTCCTTTCCCGGTCGCAGGTGATGGTGCTCGGGCGCCTGACGCTCGCCGATCTCGAGAAGCTGGCGCAAAGGGCCGAAACGGCCCTCGGCGCGCCGCTTCCGCTGACGGGTGAGGCGCGCGAGACGATGCTCGGGATGGCCGATGGCGACGGGCGCGCGCTTCTCAACATTGTTGAACAGGTGGCGGGGTGGGGGCTGAAGGAGAAGATCGGACCCGACGCGCTGGCCTCCCGGCTCCAGCGGCGGGCAGCGCAGTACGACAAGTCCGGCGATGCGCATTTCAACCTGATTTCGGCGCTGCACAAATCGGTGCGCGGATCGGATCCCGATGCGGCCCTCTACTGGTTCGCGCGGATGCTCGCGGGCGGGGAAGATCCGCGCTACCTCGCCCGGCGGATCACCCGGATGGCGGTCGAGGACATCGGCCTCGCCGATCCGCAGGCGCAGTCGATATGCCTCGACAGCTGGCAGACCTACGAGAGGCTCGGCTCGCCCGAAGGCGAACTGGCGCTTGCGCAGGCTGTCGTCTACCTCGCGCTCGCGCCTAAGTCGAACGCGGCGTATGCGGCCTACAAGGCCGCCGTGGCATCGGCACGCAAGACCGGATCGGAACCACCGCCCAAGCATATCCTCAACGCGCCCACGAAGCTGATGAAGGAACAGGGATACGGCTCGGGCTACGAATACGATCACGAGGCCGAGGACGCCTTCTCGGGCCAGCACTACTTCCCCGACGACATGAAGCGGCCGGTCTATTACACGCCGGTCGAGCGGGGTTTCGAGCGCGAACTGAAGCGTCGGCTCGACTACTTCTCCAAGCTCCGCGCCAAGCGGTCCGGTTGACAACAGCCGCGACCGGCCCCAAGGAACGCGCATGTTTCCGGCCCTTCTCCAGGTGGCGCTCGGCGGCGCGCTCGGCGCCTCGGCGCGGTATCTGACCGGCATCTGGCTCGTTCGGATGGCGGGCCATACACCGTTCCCGTTCGCGATCCTGACCGTGAACGTCGTGGGCTCGTTCCTCATGGGCGTCTTCGTCGTTGTGGCCGCCCACAAGGGGCTGACGCATCTGTCGCCCTTCGTTGTGACCGGCGTCCTCGGCGGCTTCACGACGTTTTCGGCCTTCTCGCTCGAAGCCGTCACCCTCTATGAACGCGGCGACCCGGCCGGAGCGGCGCTCTACGTGAGCGCTTCGGTCGTTCTGTCGATCCTCGGTCTCATGGCGGGGCTCTGGATCGCGCGGGGCTTCTTCGCATGAGCGGTGTCCAGACGATCGAGGTGGCGGAAGACGAGGGCGGGCAGCGGCTTGACCGCTGGTTCCGTGCGCGGTTCCCGCATGTCCCGCAGGGACGCATCGAGAAGATGTGCCGCAAGGGCGAGATCCGCGTCGACGGCAGCCGTGCCAAGGGCAACACGCGCATCGAGGCGGGGCAGGAGATCCGGATTCCGCCGCTCCCCGAGCCCCGGGAGGCGCCGCCGCGCGCGGCGGACGCGCCGACCGCCTCGGATGCCGGGATGATCCGGAACGCCGTTCTCTGGAAGGACGACCACATCATCGCGATCAACAAGCCGCCGGGGCTTCCGAGCCAGGGCGGCAGCGGGCAGGGGGCGCGGCACGTGGACGGGCTGGCCGAGGCGCTGACGTTCGGGCGGTCGGAAAAGCCGCTCCTCGTGCACCGTCTCGACAAGGACACCTCCGGCGTCCTGCTGCTCGCGCGGTCCAAACGCATCGCGCGGCGGCTCTCCGAGGCGTTCCGCGCCCATGAGACGCGCAAGATCTACTGGTCTGCCGTGGCCGGCGTGCCCCAGCCCCGCATGGGGACGATCCGCTTCGGCCTCGTGAAGGCGCCCGGACGCGGACGCGGCGGCGAAGGCGAGAAGATGCTCTGCATCCACCCGAAGGACGTGGACGCGACGCCCGACGCGAAACGGGCGACGACGGATTACGCCGTCCTCTCCGCGCTCGGCACGCGGGTGTCCTGGGTGGCGCTCGTCCCCGTGACGGGGCGGACGCATCAGCTTCGTGCGCACATGGCCGAGATCGGTCACCCGATCGTCGGCGACGGCAAGTACGGCGGGTCGGGTCAGGAGAACCTCGGCGAGGGATGGGGCGCGCAACTGGGGGGCGAAGTCAGCCGAAAGCTCCACCTGCACGCCCGTTCGATCCGCTTTCTGCATCCCGTCACGGGGGAAACCGTGACCGTGACCGCACCGTTGCCGGAGCACATGTCGCGGACCTGGGCGATGTTCGACTGGCACGAATCCGAGGTGCCCGCCGATCCGTTCGAAGAAGATGCATGGGAAGATCTGTGAAACGGGGAGACGGGTCGTGACCGGTTGGGCGGCAAAGCGCTTCTGGACGACGGTGGAGATCAGCCGCGCCGACGAAGGGTTCACGGTGCTTCTGGACGGGCGCTCCATCCGGACGCCGGGGAAAGCCGTGCTTGCGGCGCCGACGCAGGCGCTCGCCGAAGCCATGGCCGAGGAATGGAGGCGTCAGGACAAGGTCATCGATCCGGCCGTGATGCCGATGACGAGATTTACCAATACGGCGATCGACCGGGTCCGGCCCGAGCACTCCGCGGTCGCCGACATCGTGTCCGCCTTCGGAGAAACCGATCTTCTGTGCTACCGGGCCGAATCGCCCGCGGAACTCGTCGCGCGTGAGGCCGCGGCCTGGGATCCGCTTCTCGATTGGGCGGCGCGCCATTTCGAGGCGCGGCTCGCCACGACAGTGGGCGTCCTCCCCGTGACGCACCCCGACAGCGCCCTCCAGCGACTCGATGCAGCCGTACGCGGGGCCGACCCCTTCGAGCTGACGGCGCTTCACGAACTCGTCAGCCTCACCGGATCCCTCGTGCTCGGGCTCGCCGTTTCCGAAGGCGAAAGACAGCCCGAGGAAGCCTGGACCCTGTCACGAGTGGACGAGGAGTGGCAGATCGAGCAGTGGGGGCGCGACGAGGAAGCGGACAGGACCGCGGCGCAGCGTCGCGATGCCCTGTTCGAGGCGGCGCGGTTCCTGCGATTGGTCAGAGCTGTTGACTAACCGCGCAAGGCTTGTGCCGGAGCATTCGTGAACGGATGCATATTCGTGCAGTTGCTTGTTTCATTGGCCTTCAGGGTTGACCTCGAAGCGGAATTCCGCCCAAAATCCCGGAGTGTAGGGTGAACCCTGCGAAATCGCCCCCGGTCGAAACGACGATCGGAAATAAGCGTCTGCCGGGCAGGCGCAATAATCAGGAAGAGGTAAACATGAAAAGAACCGCATTTATTGGCGCTCTGACGGTTGCCGGTCTGGCCGCCGGGCTGTCCTCAGCGGCCACTCTGGAAGACGTGAAAGCGCGCGGGAATCTGAACTGCGGTGTGAACACGGGATTGACGGGCTTCGCCGCGCCGGACGCAAGCGGCAACTGGGACGGCTTCGACGTCGCCTATTGCCGTGCGGTCGCCGCAGCGGTCCTGGGCGATCCCACGGCTGTCGAGTTCGTCCCGCTGACGGGTCAGACGCGTTTCACGGCGCTCGCGTCGGGTGAGGTCGACGTCCTGTCGCGGAACACGACCTGGACCTTTTCGCGCGATGTCGACCTGAAGTTCGAATTCGTCGGGGTCAACTACTACGACGGGCAGGGCTTCATCGCTCCGCGCGCGCTGGGCGTGACCTCGGCGAAGGATCTCGACGGCGCGACCATCTGCATCCAGACGGGCACCACCACGGAACTGAACCTCGCCGACTACTTCCGTTCGAACAGCCTCAGCTACGAGCCGGTCCCGATCGAGACCAATGCCGAAGCGCTCCAGCAGTTGCTCGCCGGAGCCTGCGACGTCTACACGACGGACGCGTCCGGTCTTGCCGCGTCGCGCGCGACCTTCGAGAACCCCGGCGAATGGGTCATCCTGCCCGAGATCATCTCCAAGGAGCCGCTCGGACCCCTCGTCCGCCACGGCGACAACGAGTGGGGAGACATCGCCCGCTGGACGCTCAACATGCTCATCGCGGCGGAAGAACTCGGCATCACGTCGGCCAACGTCTCGGAGCTTGCCCAGGGGACGAACAATCCCGAGATCAACCGGATGCTCGGCACCGAAGGCAATCTGGGCGAGATGATCGGTCTCGAGCCCGACTGGGGCGTTACCGTCATCAGCTCGGTGGGCAACTACGGCGAGATCTTCGAGAAGAACATCGGCGAGAATACCCCGATCGGCCTCGCACGCGGTCTGAACGCGCAGTGGACCGACGGCGGACTGCTGTACTCGCCTCCGTTCCGGTAAGATGACGAAGGGCGCGGGAACTCCGCGCCCTTCTTCCGAGTGCTCGAAAACAAATTGCAGATCGGCCGCGGTGGGACATGATCGCCCGACCGAGAGAGGCCCGCATATTCGAACCAATCGGGGAAGGTCCAGATGGCCGACGTCACCCAGCCGCCTTCCGAGGGCTTTCGCCTCAGTCAGCTGATCTACGACACGCGCTACCGGTCGCTCACCATCCAGGCGGTTGCGATGGCGCTGATCGTGCTGATGCTGTCGTGGCTCGTCTCCAACACCGTTCAGAATCTCGAGGCGCTCGGCAAGGACTTCGACTTCGGCTTCCTCGACTCCCGCGCCGGTTACGACATCAATCAGCGTCTCATCGAGTACGACTCGAGTTCGACCCATGCCCGCGCCGCGCTGGTGGGGATTCTCAACACGCTGCTCGTGGCGTTCCTCGGCTGTATTCTCGCGACCGTTCTGGGCGTCATCGCCGGGGTTCTTCGGCTGTCGAAGAACTGGGTCGTCGCAAAGCTGATGTCGGTCTACGTGGAAGGCTTCCGTAACGTTCCGCTGCTTCTGTGGATCATCGTGATCTTCGCGGTCATGAGCGAGAGCATGCCGCGCCCGAGTGATTTCCGAGCCGGACCCGATGGCACGCCTGAGGCGTCGATGCTGCTCGACGACAGCGTCGCGGTCACGAACCGCGGGGTCTACATCCCCCGGATCGTCTTTTCGAACTCGCTTGGGGGCAACCCTCCGGCAGCGATCGAGGAAGAGGCGACGGGCACGGCGGCGACGGGGATGACCGGCTACGGCGGCAGCCGGGTCGCGACCGGCGGCGCAGGCGTGTCGACCGGTCAGGACGAACCTGCTGCCGCGGCCCCGACCGTGGCCGCCCCGGACGCCGTCGAGGCCACCGGCGAGCCTCTGCCGACATCGTCGGGGTACGACTGGCTCCTGATCCTCGGTGTCTTCGCGGCCTCGGTTTTCGGGGTTCGAAGGGTGCGCTCCTGGGCATCGGCCAGGCAGGAGGCGACCGGTCTCCGGCCGCGGACGTGGTGGATGCAGATCGCCCTGCTCGTGGTGCCTGTCGGCATCGTGTTCTGGGTGCTCGGAGCGCAACTGGCGAAGCCGGAACTGACGGGGTTCAACTTCAGCGGCGGCATCCACCTCCGCAACTCGCTGATCGCGCTCTGGCTCGCTCTCTCGCTCTACACCGGTGCCTTCATCGCCGAGATCGTGCGGGGGGGCATCCTCGCCGTCTCGAGCGGGCAGACGGAAGCGGCCTTCGCGCTCGGCCTCCGGCCGAACCGCACGATGAGCCTCGTGATCCTGCCGCAGGCGCTCCGGGTCATCATCCCGCCGCTGATCTCGCAGTACCTGAACCTGACGAAAAACTCGTCTCTCGCGATCGCGGTGGGATACATGGACGTCCGCTCCACGCTCGGAGGCATCACGATCAATCAGACGGGGCGGGAACTCGAGGGGATGCTCCTGCTCGGCGCGTTCTACCTCGTCACGTCGCTGGTCATCTCCGCCATGATGAACGTCTACAACAACTCCGTGAAGCTGAGGGAGAGATAAGATGAGTGAAGTCCATGCTCATACCGTCAGCTTCGTGCGTCGCGAGATGCTGCCCGAACAGGCGCCGCCGCTGACCGAGGTCGGCGCGATCAAGTGGCTCCGCGAGAACCTGTTCTCGAGCTGGCTCAACGCGATCCTCACGATCCTGTCGATATTCTTCGTCTACTGGTCGCTCGCGCATGTCCTTCCCTGGATGCTGGGCGGTATCTGGAACGCGGACTCGCTGCGGGAATGCCGCGAGATCCGCGACGCCCGCTATGGCGAGGGCGCGTCCGTGGCGTGCTGGGCGGTACTGACCGACCGGTGGAACCAGCTCCTCTTCGGTTTCTATCCGAGCGACTCCTACTGGCGTCCCATCGGGGCATTGCTCGTATTCCTCGCCGGGATCGCGCCGATCCTCTTCTCGTCGCTTCCGCGGAAGTCGCTGTGGTTCACGGCGGCCGCGCCCTTCCTGATGTACTTTCTGCTCTGGGGCGGCACGATATGGGGACCTGTCGCGGTCGCCGCCGGGTTCGCGCTTGGCTGGGCCATCTTCGGCGCCGTCTCCCGTGCCGCGGGATCGCTCGCCGGCAGCATCGGGGCGATCGTCGTCCCGATCCTCTACTGGCTGTTCCTCGCCGGTCCGCTGGCCCGCACCCTGGGGGAGGTCGCGCCGATCGGTCTCACCTTCGTTCCGTCCGACGACTTCGGCGGGTTCATGCTGTCGTTCATCATCGGTATCTCGGCGATCGTCCTGTCCCTGCCGCTGGGCATCGCCCTCGCCCTCGGCCGGCAGTCCGATCTTCTCATCATCAACAAGAGTTGCGTGGCCTTCATCGAGGTCATCCGCGGCGTGCCGCTGATCGTCTGGCTGTTCACCGCTTCGCTGCTGCTGAACTACTTCCTGCCGCCGGGCACGAATTTCGACCTGATGCTCCGCGTGATCATCATGGTGACCTTCTTCTCGTCGGCCTATATCGCAGAAGTCATCCGTGGCGGTCTCGCGGCGCTGCCGAAGGGCCAGTATGAGGCGGCCGACGCTCTGGGCCTCGACTACTGGAAGGCGATGCGGCTGATCATTCTTCCGCAGGCGCTCAAGATCTCCATTCCCGGGATCGTCAACACCTTCATCGGGCTCTTCAAGGACACGACGCTCGTCGTCTTCATCGGCCTTCTGGATCCGATCGGGCTGTCGAACGCGATCCGGGCGACGACCGACTGGAACGGCATCTACTGGGAGCTCTTCATCTTCATCGGCGTACTCTTCTTCATCTGCTGCTTCGCCATGGGTCAGTACTCTCTCTATCTCGAGCGCAAGCTCCGGACAGACCACCGCTAGGAGATCATCGATGACCGACGCACAGGCCAGCATGGACGTGCCGCGCGAGGCGGACCGCCAGCAAATGAAGGTTACCGACGAGGTTGCCATCCAGATCGAGAAGATGAACAAGTGGTTCGGCTCGTTCCACGTGCTTCGCGACATCGATCTGACGGTCTACCGCGGCGAGCGGATCGTGATCTGCGGCCCTTCGGGATCGGGAAAGTCGACGCTGATCCGCTGCATCAACGCGCTGGAAGAGCACCAGAAGGGGCGGGTCGTCGTGGACGGGACCGAGCTTTCTTCGGACATCAAGAACATCGACAAGATCCGCTCCGAAGTCGGCATGGTGTTCCAGCACTTCAACCTGTTCCCGCACCTCACGATTCTCGAGAACTGCACCCTCGCGCCCTTGTGGGTCCGCAAGGTTCCCAAGCGGGAGGCCGAGGAAACCGCGATGCACTTCCTCGAGAAGGTGAAGATCCCCGAACAGGCCCACAAGTATCCCGGCCAGTTGTCCGGGGGTCAGCAGCAGCGGGTCGCGATCGCGCGGTCGCTCTGCATGCGTCCGCGCATCATGCTGTTCGACGAACCGACGTCGGCGCTCGACCCCGAG
>CAYTBD010000058.1:7858-10489 GCA_964435755.1 uncultured Rhodobacterales bacterium | reverse complement strand
CTGGCCGCGGGCGGGTCGAGCCTGAGCATATACCTCGGGCAGTCGATCGTCCTTTCGACGATCTTCTCGGGCTACGGGTTGGGCCTGTGGGGTGCGGTGGACCGGTTGACCGCCGTTGCCGTCGCGCTTGCTGCGACGGCGGGTCTTATCGGGGCGCTGCTGATCTGGCGGCGCCATTTCAAGCTCGGACCCTTCGAATGGGTCCTGCGACGGATCACCTATGCGCGGCTCGGAACCTGACGCCCGCCGTTCGACTGTCCGCAGGAACACGTGGCCCCCATTCCCTCTCTCGGTTCGTGCTCATACTGACCGCCCGAGTGGCGGAGGGCTCCGGCTTCGCGGCTCGGAATTGCTTGTGGCAGCGCAGCATGTCCGGATACTGCTGCCGGGCCGCTTCCGGTGCGAACCTGCCGTGCTGAGACCGGGGGCCAAAGTTTCACGCAGGGGCCGGGCTCCCTCCACACGAACGCCGGAAAGGCCATCATGCGGTTCTGGACCACGATCAGCCTGATCCTCATTCTGTCCCTCGTCGGGCTCACGTACGAGATCGCGGCCGGCCGCGTCCTCGCGCCCTTCTTCGGCACTTCCCTCGTGACCTGGACGGCCGTCATCGCGACCGTCCTGGCAGGGTTTTCGCTTGGCAGTGCGCTGGGTGGCCTCGTGGCCGAACGCGCGCGCGACACCGCTGCTCGCGCCGTTCGCACGGCGCTGGTGGCGACGGCGGTGCTGATGGCTGTGTCGCCGACCGTCCTCGGCCTGCTGTACTCGCTGGGCGCACGCGGGACGGGAGGGATGCTCGTCACCGTCTTCGTGGCCTTCTTTCCCGCGTCGGTGCTCGTCAGCTTGCCGTCGCCGTTCCTTGCCAAGCTCGCCGTCGAGGCACGACCCGGGCGGGAGGGTTCATCGCTGGGGCTCGTTCTCGCGGCGGGCTCGCTGGGCGCCATCGCGGGCGCGATCCTCGCCGGCTTCGTCGCGCTGCCGCTCGTCGGGTCGGCGGCCACCTTCGCCGCGTGCGGAGCCGCCGCCCTTCTCTGCGTGCCTTTCGTGCGGGGCAGTGCGCCGGGCGACGGCGGAGAGGCAGCGGCGTCCGACGCGGGCGCAGCGGAGCCGAGATCCCTTGCCTCGATCGGTGCGGCGGGACTCGTGGTGGCGGCGAGCGTCGCCTCCGGCTCGGTCTGCCGGTACGAGTCGGGCCTGTCGTGCATCGACGTCGTCCGCATGGGCAGCACCGTCCATCTCTATTCCGACCGCACGGCCCAGGCGGCCGAGCGAGATGGCCGGACCGGGAGTCGGACTGAGGCCTCGCAAGGGCTGGTACTGGCCTACACGCAGTGGCTTTGGGCGCGCATGGACCGCGATCTCGGACCGGCGCCCTCTGTCTTGTTCATCGGCGGGGGCGGCTACACGCTGCCCACCAGGCTCCTCGAATCGCGGCCTTCGGCTGAGGCCGTGGCGGTCGAGATCGATCCGCTCGTCACGTCGGTCGTGCGCCAGCACATGCCGTGGGCCGGTGCGATGATCGAACGGACGGGCTACGACGCGGGCCGCGACGGGTCTCGGGTCGGGGCCGGGGAACGCCGGCTCGGGATCGTCCACGCAGATGGACGGGTTTACCTCAACGAGACGGAGCGCCGTTTCGATGCGGTCGTGATGGATGCGTTCTCTTCAGGGTCGGTCCCGGCCCATCTGGCCACTCTCGAGACCTACGAGCGCCTCCAGGCGATTGTCGACGGCCCGGTCTACGTGAACCTGATCGACGCGCCCGATGGGCCGCTCGCGCGCGGCATCCATGCGATCCTGAGCAGCCTTTACCCGCATGTCGAAGTCGTCGAGGGACCCGCCAGCCCTCGTGGACACGCCAATATCCTGCTCGCGGCGTCCCGCACGCCTCTCACCCCTCTGGATGCAAGGCCCGCGGGATACGAAACCGCCCGGATCGCCCCTGGCCGCGCGTTTACCGACGACCGCGGGTGGGTCGGACATCGGTAGGCGGTGGCCGCGTCAGGTCACGGCTCCAAGCTACGCTGCAGCGATTTCCATCGAAAACGAAAGCCTCGGCGGACGGTGCGCGTGCCGAAACGCCCGTGGGTCGCCTCCGCCCGCGCGAGCAGGCCGGGCTGATCCTTGCCACGCCGGGTGCAACGGTCGCGACGGTCGCAGCGCAGACTGACGAGGCCGCGCCGCCGTTCGACACTGACCTCGCACAGGAGGCGCGGTTCGTGGCGCTGGATGCGCGCTCCGACCGGCCGGTGGACCGCGGCCAGATGTCCGGCGTGCTTTGCCGCAGCGCCGCGAGCCCGCGCCCGATGACGCCGAGACCGCGGGCATGCCCGCGCCGACCGATCCTCGGCATCCGCGGCCAGTGCGCCGCGAAGGGCCAGCGCGTCGGCGCGAGCATGGCGGTCAGGCGCCGGCCGAGGGAGCCGGCTCCATGGACGGGTGCGCCGCGGGCGAGGTGGCCCCCGTCGGGCGATCCGCGAAGGCGCGGTGCGATCGGCTCGCCCCTGCCCTCGTCGCGGCAATCGGTCATTCTCGGCCCCTCTCTCGTGGCCGGGGAGGCGGCGCGCGCCCGGGTCGTCGCCCGGGCGTGGAGCGCGCGCCGGCCGCGGAGCAAGCGCGCCCGGCGCCGAC
>CAYTBD010000058.1:0-7848 GCA_964435755.1 uncultured Rhodobacterales bacterium | reverse complement strand
GACGGGTGCGCCGCGGGCGAGGTGGCCCCCGTCGGGCGATCCGCGAAGGCGCGGACAGGATGACGCCGCGGAGGGCGCGGCCCCGCGACCCTGGCTCGTTCCGGGATTTGCGACATGAAGGCCGGGACACGCGCCGTTCGCTTCGAGCGGGAAGCCACGCATGGCTGTCTTTCAGTGTTTCGGATTGTGCCTGCTGCGGGAGGAGATCGCCATAGAGCGCCAGGATCCACGAGGGCAGGTCCGGATGCGCCGACGTCAGGCGACCGTTCGTGAAGATGAGGCGACGCTTGGGGGCCACGTTCCTCAGCGAGTTGTCGTAGACGAAGCCGCGATCCGCCTCGAGGACGGCCTGCCGAATGAAGCGTCCGTTGCGGGCGTAGCGCGCGCGGATCTTGTCTTCGGGAACGGGATGTCGGCACCCACGCCGGGAAGCCGTGCGGCCCGCGCGACCGGGAACAGCGGTAAGGAAAACCCGAGATCGGGGAACATCGCGGCCGCGCATCGGATTGTCCATGACGACCTGAGCGCAACAAAAGGAGACTTCCCATGCAGAATCTTGCGGCGCGAATTCCGCTCGTGCTTCTTTCCGCTCTGTTGCTGTTTCCTGCACCCGACGCGGTTTCGCAGGAGCAGGACTACACGGCGATGGAGGGAGCGACCTCCGCCGACACCGCTTTCGATTTCAGGGTTGGCGACCCGGCCGTCGCTCTGAGCCACCTCGATCTCATTCACGCGATGCTGGATGATCCGAATATGACGATAGAGGGCGAGCAGCCCGAGATCGCCGTCGTGTTCATCGGCCCGTCGGTGAACCTGATCACAACCGAAGAGGACGCGGCGTCAGCGACGGAGCCCGAAATCGCCGAGAAGATCGCCGAGATGCAGGCCGACGGCGTGAGGTTCGAAGTCTGCCTGACAGCGGCCCACGCCCTTGATGTCCCGGCGAACGCGATCCTGCCCGAGATCATCCAGGTGGGTAACGGCTGGATCTCCCTGGTCGGCTATCAGCAGAATGGCTACGCAATGATCGCCGACTTCTGAGAACAAGCGTGGCGGCGGCGTGTCCGCGCCGGCCATCGTGGGGCCGGCGACGGGAACGCTTCACGAGGCACGGGTTCGGGGCGCGAGACGTCGTGCCCCGGCCTCCCGTCCGCGACACCGGGAAGACCGGGCGAGGCCCACCCGCGTGCAATTGACACTGCGCACCTGATGACGCACGGTCACGGGCAAACAGCCGGAGTCGATCCGGACTCGGAGGGGACTGGCCCCTGTTTTTGAGGCGCTCTCTCGGGACAACCCCGGATCCTGCCGCCGGAGCCAGAACCATACGACCGAGAACAGCTCTTTCCTTGGTCGGCTCCCGTCTTGCCGGCCGCGGGATCCGGAGGATGCCCCGGTGCGGGCGTCGGCGTCGGGGAGGACGGGACCGGTGAAACGCTCGCGCATCAACGCCATCATGGCGGAGGCCGACGAGATGATCCGGCGGCACGGCTTCACGCTGCCGCCGTTCGCCTACTGGACGCCGCAGGAATTCGCCGCGCGGGCGGCGCGCGCGCGGCATGTCATCGACGCCCGCTGCGGCTGGGACATCACCGACTACGGCGCCGGACGCTACGACGAGATGGGGCTTTTCCTGTTCACGCTCAGGAACGGGCTGCTCGCCGATCTGAGCGCGGGCCGCGGGATGTGCTACGCCGAGAAGCTGCTGATCTCCAGGGAGGATCAGCTGAGCCCGATGCATACGCACGTCGTCAAGGCCGAGGACATCATCAACCGCGGCGGCGCGACGCTCGTCGTCGAGCTTCACGGATCCGACGACGACGGCAATTTCGCCGAGGATCGCGGCGGGCGGGTCCTGTGCGACGGGATCGCGGTCGACTACGGCCCGGGCGAGAAGCTGAGGCTCGCGCCGGGAGAGAGCGTGACCCTGCGTCCGGGGGATTGGCACGCCTTCTGGGGCGAGGGCGGCGACGTCCTGATCGGGGAGGTGTCGACGGTCAACGACGACGAGACCGACAACGTCTTCCGCGACCCGATCGGGCGTTTCGCCGAGATCGAAGAGGACGTGCCGCCCGAGCATCTCCTCGTCAGCGACTACCGCACGCGGCTCGGGTGAGGCATCGTCCGGAGATCCGGACGCCATTGCCGGCCCTCCGCCTTCGCGCCCGGACCGAGGCCGCCTGAGAGGAGATCCCGATGACCGCCCTGAAACGCTCCTGGATCGAGAGCGCCAACAGCCCCGCCTCCGATTTCCCGCTGAACAACCTGCCCTGCGGCGTCTTTTCCACGGGCGGCGGCCCGATGCGCTGCGGCATCGCGATCGGCGACCGGATCCTCGACGCGTCGGGGCTCGAGGCCGACGGCATCCTGCGCGCGGACCCGGACGCCCGCGTGCTGGATGCCCCCGTCTGGAACGGCTTCATGGAACTGGGGCCCGAGGTCTGGGCCCGGTACCGCGCCCGCCTGACCGGGATGCTGGCAGAGGGCGCCCCAACCGAGATCCGCGACAGGCTCGGCGCGTTCCTCGTGCCGATGGAGGAGGCCACGCTCCACATGCCGCTGAGGGTGAGCGAATACACCGACTTCTATGCCGGGCGGCACCACGCGCAGAACGTGGGCACCATGTTCCGGGGACCGGAGAACGCCCTGCCGCCGAACTGGCTGCACATCCCCATCGGCTACAACGGCCGCGCCTCCTCCGTCGTCGTCTCGGGGACGCCGGTCATCCGCCCGCACGGCCAGCTCAAGGGCCCGGAGGACGCGGCGCCCCGCTTCGGCCCCTCGGCCCGCTTCGATATCGAACTGGAGATCGGCGCGATCGTCGGGCAGCCCTCGCAGGGTCCGATCACCGTGGCGCAGGCCTTCGGGAACATCTTCGGCTACGTGCTTCTGAACGACTGGTCGGCGCGCGACATCCAGGCGTGGGAATACCAGCCTCTGGGTCCCTTCCAATCGAAGGCGACGGCGACCACGATCAGCCCGTGGATCGTGACGGCGGCCGCGCTCGAGCCGTTCCGCGTCTCCACGCCGGACCGCGAAACGCCCCTCCTGCCCTACCTCGAGGAGCCGGGACCGATGCTCTACGACATCGCGCTCGAGGTCGGGCTGGCGCCGGAGGGCAAGGCCGAGACCATCATCGCCCGCACCAACTACCGCGAGATGTACTACTCCGCGGCCCAGCAGCTGGCCCATCACACCAGTTGCGGCTGCCCGATGCGGGTGGGCGATCTCCTCGGCTCCGGCACGATCTCGGGGCCGGAAAGGGACAGCCGCGGCTCGCTTCTCGAACTGAGCTGGGGCGGCCGGGAGCCCCTGACGCTCGCGACCGGAGAGACACGGAGCTTCCTTGAGGACGGCGACACGGCGACCCTGCGCGGCCACGCCCGGGGCGATGGCTGCCGGATCGGCTTCGGCGCCTGCGGGGGCCGGATCCTGCCGGCCCGCGGCTGATCCCGCGCCGGCCGCGCGCCGGTCACCCGGTCTCGCCGGTGCGGCTTTCGTCCCGAAGCCGCAGGAAGACGGCCGTGATCTCTTCGGGCGTCGCGCGCTCCACCGCGCCGTCGGCGACCTCGTCCTGCGACCAGAGCCACGAGGCCGCGGGATCGTGCAGCATGGCCCACTCCCCGAACATCCGCTCGGGTACGCTTTCGGCCACGTGAAGCGTCACATCGAGGTGACGGTCGTCGCGTTCGATCCGCGCGAGGGCATCCCTGACCTGCGCCTCGGGGCCTTCGAGCCACTGCAGGTAGATGTCGCCGCGGCAGAGCAAGGCGCCCGTTATGCCGTCGCGGATGTTCGCGCGCCGCGCGTCCATCAGGATGCCGTTCAGAATGCCCGCGTCGAAGCCGAACGGCCGCGAGGTGTAGATGGCCCGGAACAGAGTCATGGCTGCACGGTCTCCTGATCATGGACATCACGGCCGGCGCCGCGCCTCCGGCGCAGCATAGGGACCGCCCGCGAAAACGCCACCCTGCCCCGGAGACGGCGGCGCGGGTGTCGGGCAACATGTGTCACCGGTATCTCTCGACCATCGGGCGCAGGGCGACGCGCGCCTTCAGTTTCGCGGCGAGAAGGTAGATGCCGCCGATCTTGCGGTGCAGAAACATCGTGGCGGGCGGCGGCACATGGGCCAGATCGGCCTCCGTGCCCATCGCGAGCCCCATGTCGCGCAGCGTCTCCACCAGACCGGCATCGCCGAAGTCGAACGGCTCGGCCTGCCGCAGGGGCGCCATGGCGACGTCGAACATCTCCATGATGAGCGCCTGATGCCGCGGCGCCGTGGCCGCGTCGAAATAGCCGACCTGCAGCATCGCGGCGCGGGTCGCGGCGCGGTCGCCGTCGAGCGCCGCGTTCAGCAGCCGCCGGAAGTCGCGGGCGAGCGCCGGGTCGATCGCCATCACCGCCCCGAAGTCGAGAAGCACGATCCGGCCCGACTCGCGGTCGAACCTGTAGTTCGCGAGGTTGGGATCGGTCTGCATCAGGCCGAACGTGAACAGCTCCCGCAGGACGAGATCGATCAATCGGGCGCCCACGTGATCGCGCCGCGCCTGCGGCGCATCGGTCAGCGCGTCGATCGGCTCACCCTCCACATAGGACATCGCCAGCACCTGCGGCGTGCTGAGATCGTCATGGATCTCGGGCAGGCGGAACACCTCGGACCCGGCGAGGAGCGCGCGAAAGCTGGAGAGGTGGCGCGCCTCGGAGCGGTAGTCGGCCTCCTGATGCAGCTGGCGCTTGGCCTCGTCCAGCATCGGCGCGAGGTCCATCTCGCGCGGCACGAGCCCCGGCAGGCGCAGCAGCGTCGCGACATTGTCGATGTCGCTGTCGATGCTGGCGCGGACCCCCGGATACTGCACCTTGATCGCCAGATCGCGCCCGTCGCGGGTGGTCGCGCGGTGTACCTGTCCGATGGAGGCGGCGGCGAAGGGGCGCACGTCGAATCGGGCGAAGCGGCCGTACCACCCCGCCCCCCACTCCGCGTCGAGCACGCCCCGAAGCTGCTTCGGCGGCATGTGCGGCGCGTCGGCGCGCAGAGCCTCCATCACGGCGGTCATCTCCGGCGGCAGGACGATCCCGGTATCCATCGACAGCATCTGTCCGATCTTCATCGCCGCGCCGCGCATCTGCCCGAGGTCTCGGGTGATGCGATTCGCGGTCGCGGGCGTGAGAAGGAGGCCCGGCAGGCTGGGCCGTTCGCCCTGCGCCATCTGCCGGACCCCGGTCGCGACCATGCCGCCCATGATCCCCGACGTCATGCCGCCCAGGCGCAGCACCCGGCCAAGCCGTCCTTCCGGCACGGGATGGGCCCCGGCGGCATGGTCCTTGCGCGACACGTCGACCCTCCCTTGATGGCCAGAGGCTTACATGGCGCGCCGCGGTCGCTTTGCCAGCGTCCGGACGTCCGTGCCCGGAAAATGCCGGGGCACGACGCGTCGGCCCGCGACGCGGATCCTGCGGCGAAAGATGCCGACCGGGCGACGCGGGCCTTGTCAAATCGGCATGCCAAGGTATGCTTTTTCTCAGGGAGGACAGTCGATGGGAAAGCAGGACGCAGCGATCGACGCGCAACTCTTCGCCCGCACGGCGTCGCTCTTCGACGTGAAGCGCCAAGCGCTCGCCCCCGCCGCCGTAGAGATCCTCGCCAGCGACATCGTCCGCCGCATTTCCTCCGCCGTGGCTCTCACCCCCCGCTTCGACGATCCCGTCATCAGCGAGGAGAGCGTCGCGGCCTTCTGCGACGCGCTGGTTCAGCCCGGTCCGACGGCGGCCCTGCAGTTCATCGAGGACCGCCGCGCGGAGGGCGTCACCCGGCAGGGCGTCTACATCGGATACATCTGCGCCGCGGCGCGACGGCTCGGCCAGGGCTGGGACGAGAACCGGCTGTCCTTCCTCGAAGTCACCGTCGGAACCGGCCATCTCTACGCCCTGATGCGCGCTCTCAGGGCCGAAGAACCGGCAACCCGCTCGGCCTTCGATTCGCGCAGATGCGCCCTGTTCGCGACCGTCCCCGGAGAGGATCACGGCATCGGCATCACCGTCGCGGCGGATCTGTTCCGGGACGCGGGCTGGGAGATCGACCTGCGGGTCGGCGTGGATCACGACGACCTGATGGACCATGTCGAGGCGACGCGGCCGTCGGTCATCGGGCTGTCGCTCAGCACCGAGCACCGGCTCGAGGATCTCGTGCGGCTGGTCGTGGCGATGCGCATCGTCGTGCCGCAGGCCATCATCGGGGTCGCGCCGGCCGCGGACCTCGACGAGACAAGGGTCCGCAGCCTCGTCGACATCGATCTGCTGTTCGGGGATGCGCGCGCCGCCTGCGCGGATCTCGAGCGTCTGCTCCGCCTGCGCGGCTGATCCCGCCAAGGCCACGCTCCACCCTCTCGACACGTCAAGCGGCCTTGCCGCGACACGGGCCCGCCCGGTCAGTAGAAGCCGACCTCGCGCACCTCGATCTCGGCCTCATGGTCCCGGCCGAACGCGACCACGGCCACCGACCTCAGGCTGCGCGGACGCGGCGTGGCGCGCAGCAGCGCGCCGGAGGCGTCGAAGGCGTCCAGCGGCAGGCGAACCTCGCTCCAGGACCGGGTGACGTCGAACCCCGCCTGGTAGTACTGCCAGGGCAGGACGGTGCCCGCCGTGCGCAGATGCACGAAGTAACGCTGGTCGTTGCCCCGCACGACGAGCCGCACGCCGGTCGTGCCCTCTGGCGGCGGGCTGTCGAGGTCGCGCCGCATCTGGATGAAACCGCCCCGGTTGGCGGTGCTGACGCGCCCGGTCATGCGCGCGTGGGACTGTCCGTCTTCCTCCGCGAAGACCAGCTTTCCCGACGACACGCCGCCCATCACGGCATCGGAGAAGAACCGCCAGCGGGTTTCCGGCTGCATCTCGAACTCCTCGATCACGGTCTCGTCGGCCGACGCGGCCGGCGGCGCGCCACAGAGCAGTACAACCGCGAGGGCGAGAGGGATCAGACCGCGCATCGACGCCTCCTTGTCAGTCCATCGCACCGGAGAACCGGCCCGGAGTCCACCCCCAGTATCGGCTCCGCCCGGGATACGACGGCCCGGGCGGACGCGCGGCGCGCCCGTCCCGCGCTCAGGACTGCGCCTCGGCCTCGCGGTCGGCCTCGGCCTGTTCGGCGGCCCAGACGCCGGCCGCCTCCACCGTGATGGGCGAGGCGGTCGGCAGCACGCCGAGGTAGCTTTCGGTTTCCTCAACCGGGGCGGTCGGGCGCTGCGTCATCCGGTAGAGCGCGTAGAGCGCGATGGTGGCGAAGGTCGCGCCGAGCACCGGCCAGAACGCGAACGGACCGAGCCCCTGCATCGCCCAGCCGGTGACGAGCGGCCCCGCGATGGCGCCGAGCCCGAAGGTGAAGACGAGCCCGCCCGACGCGGCCGGCATGTCCTCGGCCGCCAGGGAATCGTTGGTGTAGGCGAGAAACAGGGCATAGAGCGGCGTCGTCACTCCACCGGCGAAGAAGGCCGCCGCCATCAGCGGCCACAGACCGCCGCCGGTCGTCCATCCCAGCGCGCAGGAGGCGGCCCCGAGGACGGCCGCCCCGAAGATCAGCTTGCGCCGGTCCATCCTGTCCGACAGCCAGCCGATGGGGAACTGCAGCAGCAGCGCCCCGGCGAAGAGCATCGCCACGAAGAGCGCGATCTGCGCCGCCGTCAGCCCGATCTGCGTGCCGAAGACCGCGCCCATGCCCGATTGGGTGGCATAGACGCCGCCCAGCAGGAAGATCCCCACGGTTCCGAGCGGCGAACCCGTGAACAGGGTGCGCAACGACATCGGGCGGGCGACCTCGACCGCGGGAACCGGGGTGGCGGACAGCAGGATCGGCGC
>CAYTBD010000057.1:0-10561 GCA_964435755.1 uncultured Rhodobacterales bacterium | reverse complement strand
GTGTAGAACCCCATGTGCGCCCAGATCGACACGAAGATCGCCCAGAACATCGACCATTCCGGACTGACGAAGAACAGGATCTTCTCGAAGCCCAGAGAGACCAGAAACGCGTTCAGGATGCCGTCGCGCAGCAGGATCCACTTCCAGATCAGCGCCACCACCACCGGCGACAGAAGCACCGGGAAGAAGAACACCGCGCGGAAAAAGCCCCGCGCGCGGATCTCGCGGTTCAGGATAAGCGCGGTGATCAGCGAAAACAGGACCAGGAAGGTGACCTGGAAGAAGATGAAGACGGCGGTGTTGTAGATGCCCTTCCAGAACCGGTCCTCGCGGCAGCTCGTCGGGTCGGCATAGTTGCCGCAATCGAACAGGAACTCGTATTGTTCGGTCCCGGTATAGACGCGGTCCTCCAGGTACAGGTTCGTCCCCCCGGTCAGTGAAAAGGCGAAATTGATGAACAGCGGGATCACCACGAAGATCCCGAAGAACGCCAGGTTCGGCAGCAGGAAAACGTAAGGCATCGCCTTGATGCCGCCGATCCGCTGGATCAGCCGAAACGGTTTGTCCAGAAGCTGAAACAGCAGGCGCAAGGGCAATGCCGCGGCGGCTGTCAGCCTGTGGGACAAGGTTGGGGCGTCGCCTTCGGTCATGTCACCCGGCCTTCGGATCGTTTCTGGAGGGTGCCCCGGCCCGAACCGGGGTCGGGGCACCCGTTACGCGGGATCAGCGGCTTTGTTCGGCCATCTGCTGTTCCACGTCTTGGGTCATGCGGTCGAAGGCCTCGTCGAGCGTCAGTTCTCCCACGATCGCCTCGCCCAGGCGCGAGATCAGCGCGTTGAACATCACGCGGTTGCTGGGATAGCCCTGAAGGTCGAACGCGACCGGCGAGATGCCGGGCACGGCCGAGGCGAAGGTCTGCAGCGCATGCGCCGCGCGGGGATCGTCCGTCGCGAACTCCACGCCGCCTTCGGCCAGGCCCAGATGCCCGGGGATGAACAGGGTCTTGCCGTAGAATTCGGCCAGGTTTTCCTCCTGCGAGAGGAAGTCCATCAGCATTCCGACCTCTTCGGGGTGATCGGTGTCCTTCATCGCCACCAGCGCAGCGCCACCGGGCATGCCGGTGCAGGCCGACGGGCCGCAGGGCGCAGGCACAGCCCACCAGTCGAACGCGTCACCGATGGTCTCGGCGAATTGCGGGATCTGCCAGGAGCCAGACATGTACATCACGACCTGCGCGTTGGCGAAATCCTCGTTCGCACCCAAGTAGGTCGAGCCCGAGACCGAGCCCCACAGCTCCTTGGGCATGGTGCCGTCCTGGTGCCAGTCATAAAGCTTCGAGGCCATCATCTTCAGGCCATCGTCGACCAGCGCCGGATTGCCCTCGGCATCGAACATCTGCGCGCCCATGGAGATCGCGGGCCCCGCCACGCGGTGGCCGGACCGGTCCCATGCCATGGGGATCGGGATGTCCAGCGCACCGGCCACCTCGTTCACGGCGGCCGCCCAGTCATCCCAGGTGGCACCCTCGCCGGGCATCTCGACACCGGCCTGCTCGAAAAGAGTCTTGTTCACGTAAGGCCCGGTCACGGTCAACTGGGTCATGAAGCCCGAGATCGCGTCGCCATCGGGATCGAGCCACTTGAGAAACGGCCCGAAACTGGCGCGCCAGTACTCGGGATCCTCCAAATGTGGCGTCAGGTCCATGTAGTGTTCCGACAACCCGCCCAAGTCAGTGACGCGGGCGATGTCGGGGCCGTCCCCGGCGGCCAGCTGCACCGGCAGCGATTCCAGAATCGCCTTGTAGGGCACCACGTCGAGCGTGACGCTGATATCCGGGTTGGCCTCTTCGAAACGATCGAGGATGGTCTGCATCACCTCGCCTTCGCTGCCGTCGTTGTACCAGGTCATCCGCAGCTCGGTCTGAGCCAGGGCAGTGCTTGTCATCAGCGTCAGCGCCATCGCGCTGGAGCCGAGGACCTTCGTGAGTTGATTGGTCATTGTCTTTCCTCTCCCTGTGAGACTGCATGTGTTACAGCAGCAGGCCGCATCCCTGTCGCCTCCCCGCCGCCAGCGGGGTATTCGGCTGGCAGCAGTTCCAGTACAGAGCGCACATGCGCATGCATCGCCTGCGCGGCCCCCTCCCCATCGCCCGCCAGAATGTGGCGAACAATCTCCCGATGGTCGCGATAAGCCCGCATCGAACGATACGGGATCCCGGCCATAAGCTTGTAGCGCTGGCGATCCACATGGCCCTTGACCGAATGGACCATGCGCCAGGCATTGGGCACGCCAGCCAGCTCGGCCAGGCGCGCATGAAACAATTCGTCCTCGCGGAAGAACGCGGCGTAGTCGTCGGCATCCGCCGCCCGCTTCTGCGCGGCGAAGGCGGCCGCGAGATCGCCCTCGTCCAGCCCACGCTCCGCCAGGCGGCGCACCACCGCCCCTTCCAGCGCGCCGCGCATGAAAACCGCCTCTTCCAGGCGGCCGGTGTCGAGCGTCGCCACGACCGAGCCCACCTGCGGGCGGGTCACGATCAGCCCCTCGCCCGCCAGCTGCTGCAGCGCCGTGCGCAAGGGCGTGCGGCTGATGTCCAGGCGCCGGGCCAGAACCGCCTCGGAGATCGGCGCGCCGGGCCCCAGCCGGTTGTCTACGATGCGCTGACGCAGCGCGTTGTAGACCTGCGGCGCGATCGGGAGCGACCGGTCGATCTCGGCCTGTTCCAGAGTGTCGTATTGCGAGGTGTCGATCTCGCTCATGCCGGCGCCCCCCTCGCACCCAGCGCCACCATGACCCCGCGCAGTTCTGCCAGCCCCTTCAGCCGCCCGACGGCCGGATAGCCCGGCTGCCCAACCACGCTCAGATCGCCCAGGATCGCCTGGCCATGATCGGGGCGCATCGGGATCTCGGCATCGCCGCGCCCCGCGTCCCGCCGCCGCGCTTCCTCGTCCAGAAGGGCCGCGACGACGGCGACCATGTCGGTCTGCCCATTCAGATGCTCGTCCTCGTAGAACGACGTCGGCACCGTCTCAGCCTCGCGCGTCACGTTGCGCAGATGGGCGAAATGAATTTTCGGCCCGAACTCCCGCGCGATGGCGGCGCAATCATTGTCGGGACGCACGCCCAGCGACCCGGTGCAAAGCGTCATGCCCGCCGCGAGACTGTCGACCTGATCCAGAAGCCAGCGGTAGTCCTCCGCCGTCGACATCACCCGCGGCAGGCCCAGAAGCGGAAACGGCGGATCGTCGGGGTGGCAGCACAGCCGCAGGCCCAGGCGTTCGGCCAGCGGCACCACCTCGGAGAGGAAATCCACGTGGTGCCGACGCAGGCGGTCGGCATCGACCCCGGCATACTCGGCCAGTTTCTGCCGCAACTCGTCCAGGGACCAGCCCGCCGTCGCGCCGGGCAGGCCCATCGTCACGGCGCGCGCCAGATCTCCCTGCGCGGGCTCGTCCATCACGGCGATGATCCGGGCAGCCTGGTCCTGCAGCGCGTCGTCCCACGCGTCGGCCGCGCCGGGGCGGCCCAGAATATGCAGGTCGAAAGCGGCGAAAGTCGCCAGGTCGAACCGCATCGCCGTGCCGCCGTGGGGCATGCGCGCGTGCAGATCGGTGCGCGTCCAGTCGAGCACCGGCATGAAATTGTAGCAGACAGTCTCGATCCCCGCCCGTGCCAGCGCCTCCATCGAGATGCGGTAGGCGTCGAGATGCGCGCGCCAGTCGCCCGATTGCGTCTTGATTTCTTCGCTGACTGGCAGGCTCTCGCACACCTCCCAGTCAAGCCCCGTCGGGCCGTCCGGGCCCTGTGCCACCTCGTTCTGGCGCGTCGCGATGGCGGCATCGGTCCACGCGACACCGGCTGGCAGGTGGTGAAGCGCGGTCACGATGCCCTGCGCCCCCGCCTGCCGGATATCAGACAGGCTGACCGTGTCATGGGGACCGAACCATCGCCAAGTCTGCAGCATTTTCCCTCCCATATCGCGCTGGAGTGCTAGTATACCAGTTCATGCGATTCGACAATCATGGAGTTGCCATGGCCAATCTCACCCGCGAAGACCTGCGCCGCCTCACCGGCTGTGCCGAAGAACTGACGGGCACTTGGCACGCCCTGTCCACGCGGAAGATCGGTGCCGTGACCGCGGTGGACGGCGTGATCAAGGGTGCCGCGCGGCCGATTCCTGCGCGATTACTGCAACCGCCCACGGGCTGGGCCAACGGCGCGGGCCTGCTCTACGCCCATGCCCATGGCAACCGCTACGACATCGGCAGATCCGAGGTGACCGACGGCCGCCCCGCCCTGCTCGACCCGCCGCTGGGCCTGCACCTCGCCCGGCTCGGCTACACCATCCTTTGCGGCGACATGCCCGGGTTCGGTGATCGCGTTGCCGAGGGGTCAGAAAGCGCGTTGGTAAAGGCCGCACTCTGGCACGGGCGGCCGCTCCTGGGCCACATGCTGGACGATCTTGCGCGCGCGCAGGCGGCGATGGCGTCCCTACCGGAGGTGGACGCGCGGCGCATCGGCGTGCTGGGCCTGTCAATGGGGGCGACGCTGGCCTACTGGCACGCGGCGATGAACGTGGATGTGGCCGCCGTCGCCCATATCTGCGCCTTTGCCCGGATCGGCCCGCTTGTTGCGTCGGGCGCCCATGAGATGCACGGCTCTTACATGACCGTGCCGGGGCTCCTGCCCGCCAACGACATGGATGACGTCGCCGCCCTCGTCGCCCCGCGCCCGCAATGGGTGGGCGTCGGACTGCGGGATCCGCTGACCCCGCCAAAGGCGTTCGAGCCGGCAGTAGAGCGGTTGAGCGTGGCCTATGCAGATGCGCCCGGAAGGTTGGAGGTCGTGGTTGAGCCGGAGGGTGGACATGCGGAAACGGCGCGCATGCGGGCGGCGCTGACGACGTTTCTGGAAAGCGCGTTGGGCTAGCAACCCGGCAGAACCAGCGCCGCCGGCGCCGGGCCAGCCGCAGACCGCCCCGACGGACTGCCGCTGCCCCTGCTCTCTCCACCCCGCCGCCAGGACGTCTTGGCGTTGCGAACCCGGCCCCTTGACCATCAGCCCCATCAAATCGCCAGACGGCAGGAAACGCCGAGGTTTCGTCCCCATGCCGGCTCCCTATCGCGTTAGCGTGGGCTATCGCCGTGTTCCACACGGTCACATGGAGCGTCTCGCGGCCGATCACTAGGCCAGCTCGACCTCCCAACCGGCCCCGGCAGCGCGGTCGCGACCTTGGAGAAGGATCGGCTCGGGCAGTCGAGGCATGCCCTTGCCGACGGAGGCCGAAGCGGGTTTGGTCGCGGGCTAGGGAGGACGTGCCATGGAACACAAGCGCTTCGTCGCGATCGGGGAATGCATGGTCGAGATGGCTCCGGCCGGGGGCGATCTGTACCGTATGGGCTTTGCCGGGGACACGTTCAACTGCGCCTGGTACGCGCGGCGGCTTCTCGGGGAAGACTGGACCGTCGCCTATGCAACCCGGGCGGGCACCGACGCGGTATCGGACGATATGGTCGCCTTCATGGAGGGCGAAGGGATCGACACGTGTCACATCGCCCGCGACCCCGACCGCACACTGGGGCTCTACCTCATCCATCTGGCCCAGGGCGAACGCAGCTTCGCCTACTGGCGCGGCCAGTCCGCCGCCCGCCGTTTGGGTGAGGACAGAACCTGGCTCGACCAGGTGCTGGAGGAGGCCCTCATCGTCCATATCTCGGGCATCACGCTGGCCATCCTCGACCGCGCCGGGCGCGACACGCTCTATGCCGCATTGGTCCGGGCGCGGGCGCGGGGCACCCATATCGCCTTTGATACCAACCTGCGCCCCCGTCTGTGGGCGGACGAAGAGGAGATGCGCTCGGGGCTGATGATGGGTGCCTCTGTCGCCGACACTGTCCTGCCCTCTTTCGATGAGGAACACGCCGCCTGGGGAGATGCGACGCCGCAGGACACGATCGCGCGCTATCGCGACGCCGGGGCGGGCACGGTGGTGGTCAAGAACGGGCCGGACACGATCACCGGCTGGAGTGCGGAGACCGGCATGGTCGAGCTTGCCCCGCCCGCAGTTGCGCAGGTCGTCGATACCACCGCCGCCGGCGACAGTTTCGCCGCCGGTTTCCTCGACGCGCGATGCAATGGGGCAGATCTGGCCGAGGCCATGGGCAAGGCCGCCACCTTGGCCGCCCGGGTGATCGGACAGCGGGGGGCGCTGGCGCCTGCGCTCTTCACCAACCGTCGTCGCGAAAGTCGGTCCTGTCGCTAACCTGAGCCCGGCGGCGCCGTCAGCGCCTGCCGAAGACCTCTTCCGCCGCCTCGACGGCTTCGGGCAAGACGAGGCCCAGCGTCGCGAAATGGGCGAAGGCGTCGACGATGCAATAGGGACAATAGGCTTCGTCCACATGGGGCATCTGGTAGAACAGATACTTCGCAGCCATGGCCGATTGCGCCCCGGCCAACGCTCCGGCGAGCATCGGAAGCCAGGGCAATCGCCGCGCCCTGTCGGCACCACCGGTTGTCGCCAGGACCATGTTGACCGCGTGCATCAGGATGACGATCGGGCTGTCGGGCCCGCCATAGCCCATCGCCTCATCGGAGAGATTGATGCGCTTGGTGTCGAAGCGTCGGACCGGAGGATCCGGCAACCGCCGCACCAGTCCCGTCTGAAGCATGCTCGTCAGGGCCATTGCGGCGATCCCGCCGAGCGAGACGGCGACGACGCCGCGACGACGCCGCATCGACGCGCTTCGGTCGTGCCGCGCGTCGTGGCGCAACTCGTCTGTGGAATATCCCAATACTTCGTTCACCTTTGACATTTCATTCATCCTTTCCTCCAAAAAAGGGAACCCGCAGTCGTCACGGCCAGGTCAGGGTCATCTTTCATGACGGGCGGCGCGGCGCGCCAGGAGCAGGCCGGCCAAGCCCAGCGCGAGAACGGCGGTAGCCGCGACGGGCATTTCCCGCTTGGTCGCCTCGAGGGCCGGAGACCATCCTTCGGCTCGACCGGTGAACCTGCCGCGCGCCGCATACTGCCCCTCAACCGGAGCAAAGAGGTTATCGGGCGAGTCGGCGGAGACAGGCTCGCGTGTCTGTTGCCCTTCGTAGCCGGTTCCGGCGAGGAAGCTGTCGAGAAGTCCCGGCGCAACCTTCTGTGCCATGATCGCCTTCACCGACGAGCGGCCGACCCAGAACTCCCTGCGCGGGTGATGCGCGGCGAAGTGGATTGCGTCGGCGGCGACTTCAGGCTGGAAGATCGGCGGAACCGGCTGCGGGCGTCGCGGCATCCGGCTCCGCATCCATGAAAACTGCGGCGTGTTGACGGCCGGCAGATGAACGACCGTCAGGCGGACACGTGACTTGTCGTGGATCAGTTCCGACCGGACGGAGTCGAGGAAGCCGACGATGGCGTGCTTGGCCCCGCAATACGCCGATTGCAGCGGGATCGAACGGTAGGCAAGCGCCGATCCGACCTGCACGATCACGCCCCGGTCGCGTTGGCGCATGCGCCGCAACGCGGACATGGTGCCATGAACGCTGCCGAGATAGGTGACCTCGGTCACCCTGCGGAATTCCTCCGGCGTCATCTTTCCGATCGGCGCCATCATCGTGGCCATGGCGCAGTTCACCCAGATGTCGATGGCCCCGAATGTGCGCTCGACCGTTTCAGCCGCCTGCTCGACGCCCGCCGCATCGGCGACGTCGCACGGCAGGATCAGGGCCTCGCCGCCCAATTGCCTGATCTCGTCCGCGGCCGCCTCCAGTCGCTTCCGGCCGCGCGCGACAAGGCCTATGCGGGCCCGGTCGCGTTTGGCCAGAAGCCGGGCGGTGGCACGGCCGACACCAGCGGACGCGCCGGTAATCACGACAACAGGACCCATGTGTGCCTCCGTCTCTTGATCCCCTGTGGAGAGGCCGGGCTACGGCGGTCATTCCTCGACGATGATCTCGGCGATCATGCCTGCCCTTTCGTGCGGAACGCAGAAATACCGGTAGCGGCCGGCGACTTCGAACGTGTGGGTCCAGGACTCACCGGGCCCGATGTCGCCGGAATGAAACGGCTCAGCGCCTTCTGGCAGGGCGACATGCGCTGGATCATTCGCCCTGCTTTCGTCCGCAGTCACCGTGTGGCGGATGTCCGAGGGATTGGTCCACCGCACGGTTTCTCCGACCTTGATCGTGATCGTCGCGGGTTCGAACGTCAGCGCATTCGTCGTTTCGATGGTCGCTGCCGGTCCTGCATCTGCCTGCGCCTGTCCTGCCGGGACGGACCCGCCGGTTGCCCCGGCTGTGTCCGCCTCCCCTTCGGCCGCCGCTTCTTCCTCGCCGGCCTGAAGCATCTGCGAGTACCGATCCGGCGAGATGTCCGGCAATCCGACAACGAAGGCCGTCAACGACATCAGTTCCGTATCGGTGAGGACATCCTGCCACGCCGGCATGCCGCTCATCTTGATGCCGTGCCGCAGGATCCAGAGAACCTCGGACGTATCGAACCCGGTGCCTTCGTCCGGCAGATGTGGCGGGACGGGAGCCATGCCGCCGACCCACGCCGACAGTTCGCCACCGGGTGCGGCATGGCAGACGGCACAATTCTCGGAATAGAGGCGCCCTCCCGCCGCGACGTCGGCATCCGTCAGGGAAGCGGGCGGGGTCGTGCCGGCGTGCTGATCGACCGAGGCATGGTAAACGCGCTCGGCCGCCCAACGCACCGGCGGAAAATGCGGTTCGGACGCAGCGATATTCCAGTTTCCCGAGAACATGTACCAGGCGATGGCGCCGCCGACGAGGATGCCGGCACCGCCCACAATCGCGAGGATGGACAGCAGGATGAAACGCCAGCCCCGCCGCATCTCATTCAACCGTCAGGGTTGCGACCATGCCGGCCCCTTCGTGGGGGATGCAGAAGTAACGATACTCGCCGGGCACATCGAAAGTCCGGCGGTAAACCTCGCCGGATTGCAGGAAACCCGAATCGAAAGCCTCGGCGCCTTCGGGAAGCTCGACGTGGTCGGGATCCGCCGCCATTTCCGGATCGGCCGTGACCGTGTGCGGAAGGTCCGAGACATTGCGCCACTCGACGGTTTCTCCCGCCTCGATGGTCAGGCTCGCAGGTTCAAAGGTCAGATCGCCCGTGAGTTCAACGATGGCGTCTGCCGGCTGCGCTGATGCCGGAAGCGCAGCAAGCCAGAACGTCGCCGCGACCGAGGCGGATATCAGCCCCCGCAGGTGGAGGACCCGGCCCGGAGCGGAGTCTGGATGAATGCTCATGTTCGTTCCTTTCTTTGCTCAGATGTCGCGAAGACCATCGAATGGTGAAGGTGCTGCACACATCGCACACGCCAGACCGGCCTGACCACGAAGGCGATAACGCCAACTCACGGCAACGCGTGTGCCATCGTCGTCATCAGGGCCACCCGCTCCGATCGGCTGTCGAGCCGGGTGTGCTGCACCACGACCGGGCTGTCCGACCAAAGCACCGCCGCATAATCAGTGTCGCGCGGTACCGGCCTGGGATCGTCCAGATCGTTGGTGCGCAGATGAAGCGTCCGCGCTGCGGGAACCGTGGCGCGGTAGGGTCCGACAGGCGGTTGGTCGGCGAAAAACAGCGTGATCTCGAGCGCGGCGTCGCGTGAGCCCGCATTCAGAACACAGTAGGTCTCGTGACTTTCCAGCGCCCGGTCATCCTTGCCGCCGCCGGGTATGTAGCCTTCGGCCACGACCCAGCGCGTCGATCCGATGTTGGCCATCATGCTGCACCTCCGGCATTGAAACAGACCCTGGTCTGGTCCCCGAACCTGCCCCTGTCGTGGCAGTTCCCTCACATTTTTGTTCCGGAACCGGAGCCGAAGAGGCGGGTTGCACCGGCGGATTTGCCCAGAATGCCCGAAGCGCAACCGAGGAAGACGAGATGGCCAAGACGACAGCGGACTTCATGCTGGAACGCCTGAGCGATTGGGGCGTGCAGAATATCTATGGCTATCCGGGCGACGGTATCAGTTCGACGCTGAAGGCGCTCGGGGCGGCGGTCGACCGCTTCACATTCGTTCAGTCGAGGCACGAGGAAGAGGCCGCATTCATGGCCTGCGCCCATGCCAAGTGGACGGGCGAGCCCGGCGTGTGCCTGGCCACGTCGGGTCCGGGCGCCATCCATCTTCTCAACGGACTTTACGACGCCAAGCTCGACCACCAGCCGGTCGTCGCGATCATCGGTCAGCAGGACCGCGCGGCGCTTGGCGGGTCCTACCAGCAGGAGGTCGATCTTCTGACGCTGTTCAAGGACGTCGCGCACAACTACGTGCACTATTGCCACGCGCCGACGCAGATGCGCCATCTGATCGACCGGGCATTCCGCATTGCCAAGGCCAAGCGTTGCGTCACCGCGATCATCCTCCCCGACGACGTGGGCGAAGAGCCCGCCGTGGAGCAGGCTCCTCACGAGCATGGCACCATCCATTCCGGCATAGGTTACGCCAAGATGCCCCGGATGGTTCCCGAAGAGGCCGATCTGCGCGAAGCAGCCGCAATCCTGAACGACGCGGAACGTCCCGCCATCGTGATCGGCGCGGGCGCA
>CAYTBD010000056.1:0-10600 GCA_964435755.1 uncultured Rhodobacterales bacterium | reverse complement strand
CTTCCGCTGTTGTGGCCCAACATGCTGGTGGTGATCGTACTGGCGCTGATCAAGGGCGTGCAGATCTTCGACGAGGTCTATGTGCTCACCGGCGGCGGGCCGGGCACCGCCACCCAGTTCATCGTACAATACATCTACAACACGGGCTTCACCAACCAGGTGCAGAATTTCGGTCTGGCCTCTGCCGCATCGGTGGTGCTGGGTGTGGTTCTCTTCGTCCTGACCATGGTGCAGCTGGCCGTGACGAGGAGGCGCGACGATGGCTGACGCGACCGCAACCCGCCGCAGCATCGGCGCACTGGTTACCGCCCGCCGGGGCCGCCCGCGGGGTCAGCTGCACTGGACCGATGTGTTCACCTATGGCTACCTGATCTTTGGCGTCTTGCTGATGTTCGGTCCCGTGGTGTGGCTCGTCCTGTCGTCCTTCAAGACGCCCGCGGGGCTGGTGGAGTTTCCACCGACGTTGCTGCCGCTGGGCCAGGTCTCAGTCACTGTCGAGGGTTATGACGACCCGCTGCCTCTGTTCCTGACGACGCTCGAGGACGGCACGCGGAAGGAACTGGCACAGGTCCGGCGCATCGGCATCGTCAGTCAGATGGTTGATCCGGCCAATCCCGGCGAGACGATCCGCGTGCCGATCGACAAGCGCGAACCGGTCCGGGAATTCCGGCTGGCAACCGAGAACTATGTGGACCCACTGCAACGGTTCAACTTCACCCGCTACCTTTGGAATTCGGTGATCGTCACGACGGTTGCCACGCTGGTGACGCTGCTGATCAACTCCATGGCCGCCTACGGGCTGTCCATCTACGAATTCAAGGGTCGTAACGCGATCATGCTGTTCGTGATCGGCACGCTGATGATCCCTATCACGGTGATCCTGGTGCCGGTCTACCTCGTGGTCACGCAGCTGGGCATGGTCAATTCGCTCTGGGCGGTAATCCTGCCCGGCGCCGCGACGCCCACGGGCGTGTTCCTGCTGCGGCAATACATGCTGACCATCCCGCGCGACCTGATCGAGGCCGCGCGCATGGACAAGGCCAGCGAATGGCAGATCTACTGGCGCGTTGTGATGCCGCTGGCGATGCCTGCAGTGGCGGTGCTGGCAATCTTCTCCATCATGTGGCGCTGGAACGAGTTCCTGTGGCCGCTCATCGTGCTGAACCGGTCCGAGGTGTATACGCTGCAGGTGGGGCTCAACGCTTTCCAGGGCGAGTTGGACGTGCAGTGGCATTATATCCTGGCGATGACCGTGGTCACGCTGATCCCGGTCGTGCTGGTCTTTGCCTTCCTGCAGCGCTTCATCACCACCGGCATCGCGAGTTCGGGGATGAAATGACCGAGCCTTTGATCTTTCTCGATCCGTTCCCGCGCAACGAGATGATGGTCTACGATCCCGAGACGGAGGCGGCGCTCAAATCCATCGGTCGGGTCGTGGCGCATTTCGGCAGCCGCGCGCCCGATACTCTGGTCGAAGAGGTATTGCCCGATGTGTCGGTGATCGTGGGCCAGACCGCGATGCCCAAGGAGCGGTTGGACCGAGCGCCGAAACTGCGCGCGATCCTGAACGTCAAGGCCAACTGGGAGCCCAACATCGACTATGCCGAGGCCCATGCCCGCGGCATCCATGTGCTGTCGGCGGCGCCCTGCATGGCGCCCGCAGTGGCCGAGTTCTGCGTCGGACAGGCGATCATGCTGGCGCGCGGGCTGCACAATGCCGATGCCCTTTTTCGCGCAGGCCAGGAGGACTATGGCATCGGCGGAAACGGCGCGGCCTATTCGCTGCATGATGCCGAGGTCGCGCTCTTGGGCTACGGCAATCTGGGCCGGGCGCTGGCGCCTCTGCTGCGCGCCTTCGGCTGCCGCATCCTGGTGCATGATCCCTGGCTGTCGGACGGCTATCTGCGGGCCGAGGGGCTGGAAGCCGTGGGCTTGGGTGAGGCGCTGGCGCGCCCGCAATTCCTCTTCCTGCTGGCCGGTGTCACCTCAGAGAACGAGGGGTTCCTGGGCGCGGAAGAACTGGAGACGATCCGCCCGGACGCGAGCGTGATCCTGGCGAGCCGGGCCGAGATCGTCGATTTCCCCACCTTTCTCGCGATGGCGGCCAAGGGGCGATTCCGCGCCGCGGTCGATGTGTTTCCCGACGAGCCCGTGCCCGCCGACGACCCGATCCGCCAGATGCCCAGTGTCCTGTTCTCCGCCCATCTGGCCGGGGGCATCCGCCCGTCATACGCCCGCATCCGGGAGGCGATGCTCGACGATATTTCGCAGATCGTCAACGGCCTGCCGCCCCTGCGGATGCAGCGCGCGGAACCCCGTCTGGCCGCCAAGATGCGCAGCCGATAACATGAAGGACCGCTCATGACCCAGATCGTGCTGAGAGACGTGCGCAAATCCTACGGGGCTGTCGAGGTCATCCACGGGATCGATCTGACTGTCGATGCGGGCGAGTTCGTGGTCTTCGTCGGCCCGTCGGGCTGTGGCAAGTCCACGCTGCTGCGCATCATCGCGGGACTGGAGGAGATCACCGGCGGGGCGGTCGACATCGACGGCGAGGTCGTGAATCACGTCAACGCCTCCGAACGGGGACTGGCGATGGTGTTTCAGTCCTACGCGCTTTATCCGCATATGTCGGTCTACAAGAACATGGCCTTCGGCCTGGAAAACTCCAGGATGCCCAGGGCAGAGATCGACGCCCGCGTGCGCGAGGCGGCGAGCATGCTGCAGATCACCGACTACCTCGATCGCAAGCCCAAGGCGCTGTCGGGCGGCCAGCGGCAGCGGGTCGCCATCGGGCGCGCCATCGTGCGCGACCCCAAGGCGTTTCTGTTCGACGAACCGCTGTCGAACCTCGACGCGGAACTGCGCGTGACCATGCGCAAGGAACTGGCGGCGCTGCATTCCAAGATCGGGGGCACGATGATCTATGTGACCCATGACCAGATCGAGGCGATGACGCTGGCCGACAAGATCGTCGTGTTGCAGGGCGGGCGGGTCGAACAGGCCGGGCGCCCGCTGGATCTCTATAACACGCCGCAGAACGTCTTCGTTGCGGGTTTCATCGGCAGCCCCCGCATGAACCTGATCGAGGCGCGGGCCGAGGCGACGGGCGAGGGCATCGCGCTGGTGGCCGGGGGCACCCGGGTGCATCTGCCCGCCATGGCCGGAATCAGCGCTGGTGACCATCTGACCTATGGGATCCGGCCCGAGCACGTCATGCTGGCCGACCATGCCGAAGAGGCCGATATCAGCGTGACCATCGCGCTGTCCGAGCAGCTGGGCGGTGAGACCTATCTTTATTGCAACGCCGACGGCATCCCGCAGCTGACCGTGCACCAGCTGGGGCAGTTGCCCACCGAAGAGGGGCAGGCGCTGCATCTGCGCTTCGACCGGTCGCGCATGCATCTTTTCGGTGCCGACGGGCAGGTCATCGCCAACGGGGTGGTGGCATGAGCCGACTGGGCCTTGCCGTGATCGGCTGTGGCATGGCGGCGAAACCCCATGGCGGGGCGCTGCGCGAGCTGTCCGACCGGATCGCGGTGCGGGGTGTCTTTGCCCGCTCGAAAGATCGGCGAGAGGCCTTCGGCGCGGAGTACGGGATGCCCGTGGCGGATAGCGCCGAGGCGCTGGCCGCCGATCCGGCGGTCGATGCGGCGCTGATCCTGACGCCCCCGAATGCGCGCGAAGACCTCGTGCGACTCTTTGCCGGGGCGGGGAAACACATCCTGAGCGAAAAGCCCCTGGAGCGGACCGAGACCGCCGCGCGGCGGATCGTCGGGATCTGCGAAGATGCGGGCGTGCAGCTGGGTATCATGTTCCAGCACCGGTTCCGCGAGGCGAGCGAGCAGCTGGCATCGATGCTGGACAAGGGCGCGCTGGGCGCGATCGCGGTCGTGCGTGTCGAGGTGCCCTGGTGGCGCGATCAGGCCTATTACGACGAGCCCGGTCGCGGCACCTATGCCCGGGACGGCGGCGGTGTGCTGATCAGCCAGGCGATCCACACGCTGGACCTGATGCTGTCGCTCGCGGGCCCGGTGGCATCGGTGCAGGCCATGGCGGCGACGACGGCCTTTCACAAGATGGAGGCCGAGGATTTCGTGGCCGGGGGACTGAAGTTCGCGAGTGGCGCGGTGGGGTCTCTGACGGCGACGACCGCCGCCTATCCGGGCGCGGCGGAATCGATCCGGATCGATTGCGACAAAGGCAGTGTCCTGTTGAAATCGGGCACGCTGACCATCGACTGGCGCGACCGCGACCAGGAGGTGATCGGAGAGGTGGCCACCACCGGCGGCGGGGCGGACCCGATGGCTTTCCCCCACGACTGGCATCGCGACCTGATCGCTGATTTCGCGGAATCCGTTCAAAAGGGTCGCGCGCCACGGGTCACCGGGCGCGATGCGCTCAAGGTGCATCAACTGATTGCTGCGCTTGAACGCTCTTCCTCCGAGGGGCGGCGCATCGACATCGACCAGGAATAGGATACGGGACACATGAAACCGCTGACACTGGGGGTCGTGGGGATCGACCACCGCCACATCTACGGCCAGTTGCAAGGCATGATGGAGCTGGGCTGCACCTGCAACGGCTGGTGGACAGAGGGCGAGCCGCAGCCCGTGGAAGGGTTTGTCAAACGCTTCCCGGACGTGCCGCGCGTAGCCGACCGGCAGGCACTTCTGGACGATCCCGAGATTGACATGATCCTGATCAGCGACGTTCCCGCCCGCCGCGCCGATCGTGCCATCGAGGCGATGCTTGCGGGCAAGGACGTGATGACCGACAAGCCCGGATGCACCACGCACGAGCAGCTTGAGGCGATCAAGGCCTGTGTGGCCGAGACCGGGCGCATCTGGTCCATCGACTTTTCCGAACGCTTTGAGGTGCCGGCGGTGACACGCGCGGCCGAGCTGGTAGCGGCGGGCGAGATCGGCACCGTGGTCCAGACCGTCGGGCTGGGACCCCACCGGCTGAACCGCCCCACACGGCCCGACTGGTTTTTCGAAGAGGCGGCCTGTGGCGGAGTATTGACCGATATCGCCTCGCACCAGGTGGACCAGTTCCTGTTCTTCACCGGGTCGACCGATGCCGAGATCATCGCCTCCTCCGTCGGAAATTTCGCCAATCCTGACGATCCGGGACTGCAGGACTATGGCGAGATCCTCCTGCGGTCGGACAAGGCCCAGGGCTATATCCGCGTGGATTGGTACACGCCGGATGCGTTGCCCAATTGGGGCGACGGGCGGCTGACGATCCTGGGCACCGAGGGCTATATCGAGCTGCGAAAATATGTGGACGTGGCCGGACGCGAGGGCACCGACCACCTGTTTCTGGTCAACAAGACCCGCTGTGAGTATATCGACGCCTCCGACGCACCGCTGCCCTATTTCGAAAACCTGATCCGCGACGTGAACGACCGGACCGAGACGGCGATGGGACAGGCCCACTGCTTCAAGGTGATGGAACTCGCGCTGAAGGCGCAGGCTCAGGCCGCACGACTGGGGTATTTGGAGTGACCCATCGCGTCGCCATTCTGGGTGCCGGGATCGGCGCCAAGCATATGGACGGCTACCTGGCGTTACCGGAGCGGTTTCGCGTGACTTATGTCTGCGACCTGAACCAGGCGCTCGCGGGCGAACAGGCCGGCCGGGCCGGAGCCGCTGTCAGCAACAGCATCGTCGAGGTGCTGGCGGACCCCGACGTTCAGGTCGTGGATATCTGCCTGCCGCCAGCGATGCATGTCCCGGTGGCCTGCGATGCGCTGGCAGCGGGCAAGCATGTGATCGTGGAGAAACCCATCGCCGGCTCGGTGACCGAGGCCGACCGCCTGGCTGCGGCGGCAGAGGCATCGGGTCACCATGTGTTTCCGGTCTTCCAGTACCGTTACGGCCGCGCCTTTGACAAGCTGGCCGCGCTGGACGCGGCGGGACTTTTGGGCGCGCCGCGCGTGGCGTCGCTGGAAACCCATTGGAACCGCAAGGCGGACTACTACGCCGTGCCCTGGCGCGGAACCTGGGCGCACGAGATGGGCGGCGCGGTGCTGAGCCACGCGATCCATATCCACGACCTGATCGCCCGCGCCTTCGGCCCCGTGACCGAGGTGTCGGCCATGCTGGGCACCGCGATCAATCCAATCGAGACCGAGGATTGCGCGGCGCTGTCGATCCGGACCAGAAACGGCGGGCTCGTCACCTCGTCGATCACCTTGGGGGCGGCGGACGATTCCTCGCGTTTGCGGATGGTGTTCGAACACGCGACCGTGGAAAGCGCGCGAAATCCGTACGCGCCGGGCGAGGAGGTCTGGACCTTCACCGCGCGCGAAGCCAGGGATCAGGCCGAAATCGACCGGGTTCTGGCCGCGGTCGCGGATGCGCCAGAGGGCTTTGCCGGATACCTGAACGCCGTGGCCGATGCGCTGGAAGGGCGGCACGGCGGGGCCGTGACGCTGGAGGACGGGCAGAACTCCATCGAGCTTGTCGCCGCGATCTACCACGCGGACCGGACAGGCGGGCGGGTGGCCCTGCCGCTCGACCGCGATCTGCCGATCTGCCGGAGCTGGGCGCCGGAATGAGCCTGCTACACCCCGACCGCCTGTTCCCAGCCGAGCCACGCACGCGGGACATCGCCCGCGCGCTCTATTCGGAAATCCGCGATCTGCCGATCATCAGCCCGCACGGCCACTGCGACCCGCAATGGTTTGCCAGCGATGCGCCGTTTTCCGATCCTGCGACGCTGCTGATCCGGCCCGATCACTACTTGTTGCGGATGCTGGTCAGCCAGGGCGTCAGTTATGAACACCTGGGCGTCGCGTCCCCGGGTGGTGCGGCTGAGACCGACACGCGCGAGGTATGGCGCCGTTTCGCACGGCATTACCACCTGTTCCGGGGCACGCCGTCGCGGCTGTGGATGGATTACACCTTTGCGCATCTCTTCGATCTCGACACACCCCTGAGTGCCGGGACGGCGGACCTCTATTACGACCGCATCGCCGCGCGACTGGCGCAGCCCGCCTACCGCCCCCGTGCGCTGTTCGAACGGTTCAGAATCGAAATGCTGGCCACGACAGAGGGTGCGCTCGACCCGCTGACCCATCACGCGGCGATCAGAGGGAGCGGCTGGACGGGGAATGTGGTGACCACCTACCGCCCCGACGCGGTATGCGACCCCGATCAAGACGGGTTCCAGGACAGTCTCGATCGGCTGGCCGATCTGACGGGTTGCAACCTCGATACGTTCGACGGCTTCCTCGAAGCGCACCGCCAGCGCCGCGCCCATTTCCGGGCGCACGGGGCGGTCGCGACGGATCATGGCGTGCCGGACCCCACCACCGCCGATCTGCCGCACACCGAGGCCGTGGAGCTCTATTCCAGGATCCGTGCCAACGCGATGGCGCCGGGCGACGCCGCGCTTTTCCGCGCGCAGATGCTGACCGAGATGGCCCGCCTGTCGGCCGAGGACGGGATGGCCATGCAGATCCATCCCGGATCGTGGCGCAACCACAACCGGACGGTCTTCGACCGCTATGGAAGAGATAGAGGCTTCGACATCCCGCGCCGCGCAGATTTCGTGGGCGGGCTGGCGCCGATGCTCAATGCCGTGGGCGATGCGCCGGGGCTGCGGATCATCGTCTTCACGCTGGACGAGACGACCTATGGCCGCGAGCTCGCGCCGCTGGCCGGGGCTTATCAGGCGCTGCTCCTGGGGCCCGCCTGGTGGTTCTTCGACAGCCCCGATGGCATCCGTCGGTTCCGCGAGATGACGACAGAGACGGCGGGCTTCTACAACACCGTGGGCTTCAACGACGACACGCGCGCCTTCCCGTCGCTGCCTGCGCGGCACGACATGGCGCGCCGGGTCGATTGCGCGTTTCTGGCCGAGCGTGTGGCCGACCACCGCCTGCGCGAGGATGAGGCGCACGAGATCGCCCGCGCGCTGACGGTCGATTTGCCGCGCAAAGCCTACCGTCTGCCGGGACGGGAGACGTGACCCGGCTGAGCGACGCCGCTTTGCGCGGCTATGTCGGCCCGGCTGAACGGCCGGCCTTCGACCGGGGGCAGGTGACAGCCGGAATCCTGCACTTGGGCATCGGTGCGTTCCATCGTGCCCATCAGGCGGTCTATGTGGATGATTGCCTCGCCGAGGCGCCGGGCTGGGGAATCATCGGCGTCAGCCTGCGCCATCCCGACACGTGGCAGGCGCTGGTGCCGCAGGACGGGCTTTACACCCTGTGCGTGCGGACGCCTGAAGGTCCTCGGGTCCGGATCGTCGGTTCGGTTCTGCAGGTCCTGCACATGGAGGACGGTCCGGAGCCGGTATTGGACCACATCGCCGATCCGCGGATCCAGCTCATCACGATCACTGTGACGGAAAAGGGCTATCACTGCGGACCGGGTGGCGGGCTGGACACGGACCACCCGGACGTGGCCGCCGATCTGACGGGGGAACCTCCACGCAGCCTGCCGGGGCTCCTTGCCCGGGGTCTCGCCCGGCGACAGTCCGCCGGGGGCGGGCCGCTCACGGTGGTGAGCTGCGACAACCTCCCGGAAAACGGCGCTGTGCTGGAGAGGGTCGTGAGCGATGCTGTGGAGCGGGTCGTCCCCGAGGTCGCCGACTGGATCGCAGCCAATGTGACCTTTCCGCTCACGATGGTTGACCGGATCACCCCCGCGACCAGCGATGCAGACCGCGATGAGATTGCCCGACTGACGGGGCTGGAGGACGCTTGGCCGGTTGTCACCGAACCGTTCAGCCAATGGGTGATCGAGGACCGCTTCGCCGCAGGACGCCCGCCCCTCGAGCGCGCCGGGGTGCAGATCGTGGACGACGTCCGCCCTTGGGAGATGATGAAGCTGCGGCTACTGAACGGGGCGCATTCGGCCATGGCCTACATGGGCCCTCGCCTGGGCCACGCATATGTCTCCGAAGCCGCGCAGGATGCCCGCCTGACCGGTTGGCTGACCCGCATGGCGATCGAGGAGGTGATCCCGGGGCTGGACGTGCCCGGGGCCGACCTACCGGGCTATTGGGAAGACCTGCTGACGCGGTTCCGCAACCCCGCAATCCGACACCGGTTGGACCAGATCGCCCAGGACGGATCGCAGAAACTGCCCCAGCGGCTGGTGGCACCTATCGCCGAGGCCGCGGCAGCGGGGCGTGCGTCCCCCATGCTGGAGGCGGCGGTGGCGGCTTGGCTGGGACATGTGATCATGGCGGCGGACGCGGGTGCCGCCCTCTCCGATCCGATGGACAAGGGTCTGCGGGAGGCTGGCAGAGGGGCCGATGCCGAAGCGGTTGCACGCGCGTTCTTTGGCGCGGAGGGCCGGGTCTGCGACATGCTGGCGGCGCATCCAGAGCGGGTGACTGCGATCGCCCAGAAAACGGCCCGGCTGCAGCGTGTCGGGGCGCCAGAGTTTCTCGCGGAACTGAGCCGATGAGCGGGTCGTAAGGCGGGCAGGGCGGTTTCTTAGCCTCCGGGGTTGAGCAAGAAAGACCCGTTGACGTATTTCCACGGCAGCCCAAGCGCAGCAACAAGGTATGCGGTCCAGCGACTGCTGACGGCACTTGCCTGAGCCTCGGGGCAAGAACAATCGCGTCGCTTCGCGATGATCGTCCCAGGAAGGCGGACATATGTTTCCGGTTCAGTGTGGGTTCATCTAAGTCGGAGTAGGCGGGGTCTGTGCTGACGGTGTTGTCGGCCATGTGTGGTAACGAGTGAAGGAGCGGGCGCATCCGGGCCCGAATGCAAGAAGAATGGCGCTAATCGAAATCGACGATGCAGACCTGCTGACGAGAATCCTGGAGCAGACGGAAGACGCGGAACGTCCTGAAACCAAGTCCGCCCGGCCGGCCTCGGAGCAGAAATCGACGGGCGGGAGCTGGACGCTCCCCGGAATCGCCGGGCCGACCCGGGTGACGACCAGCTTCGGCCATGTTCCTGCACATCTCGTCCGTGCTGGAGATACGCTCCGGACCAGAGACGGCAGCTATCTTCGGGTGCTGAGGATCAGCGAATTCAAGTTTGACGAGCAGTTCCTCGCGAAGCGCCCTGAGGCTGCGCCGGTCATCCTGCGACGGAACAGCGTCGGCCCGCACATGCCTTTGCAGGATGTCATCGTCTCTCCGGCCCAGGAGGTGGCGATCAATACGAAACGCTACGACACGCGCACCATCCGCGCGTCGCAGGCCACGCAGGCGCGGGGCGGCGTCGACGGCAGCCTGGGCATGCTCGCGTATTTCCAGTTTCATCTTGCGAGGCCCGCGCAGGTTCATTGCGACGGCATCTGGGTGACTGCAGCGACGGGTTAGGCAGCGGCTGCAAGGAGCGCACAGGAATAGCTGGAAGCCGGCCTGGTCCTGTCCGGCGAACCAAGCTGGCGGCAGGGCAGGCGCCTTGAGAACGGCGCACGCCAGCTGCCGCCTGCGCACATCTCATCGGGCTCAGTATGGTTCCATATCGTCCTCCCGTGCTCCCGTGGGCTGCGGCCCACATCCGCGAGGCGCCAAGAATTCTGACATCGCCCCTCAAGTTGCCGAAAATTGCGTCATTCCAGGAGGACGCCCGGTCGGCAGACACCTGAAGCGACGAATGCGCTTCAAGCGGCCGCGC